>DAWBYD010000236.1:0-10375 GCA_052278285.1 Collinsella sp.
AAATCGAACTACTAAGGGGGCTCAGAATGCTCAAGATTATTGCCTGCGACGACGACGTCGCTTTTCTAGATAGACTGCACCGGATGATCGACCGTTGGGCGAGCGAGACGGGCACGGCGGTCGATGTTGCGCTCGTCACGCGCGGCGAGGACCTGCTGGCCCGCCATGCCGCATCGCGCGCCGACATCATCTTGCTCGATATGATCATGCCGCTCGTCAACGGCATGGACACCGCGCGCGAATTGCGCCAGGCCGATACCGCCGTGCGTCTGGTGTTTCTCACCTCATCGCCCGAGTTTGCACTGGAGTCCTACGAGGTCCGCGCCTTCGATTATCTGCTCAAGCCCGTGGCTTACGAACGCCTAGCGCAGTTGCTCGACGAGCTTTCGAGCATGCGCCCGGCGGCAACCGACGAGCTCGTGATCAAAACTTCCTTTGGCTACCACGCCCTGCGCCTGTCCGACATCGAATATGCCGAGGCGCGCAACAAGCACGTGGTCTTCCACCTGCGCGACGGACGCGATATCGAGGCACTCGAGTCGTTCCGCAGCGTCGAGGACCGTTTGGCGCAAAATGCCACCTTCTTTAAATGCCACCGCAGCTACCAGGTCAACCTGCGCAATATCGATCACTTTGACCGCACGGACATCGTCATGCGCTCGGGCGCGTGCATCCCGCTTTCGCGCAGCTGCAAGCAGGGATTCCAAGACGCCTACTTTGCGGTGCGCTTTGAGGGTGGGAGACACTGATGGTCTCCTCGATCGAAATGGTCCTTTGGGCAATCCACCACGCCACGACGCTGCTCTTTGGCGTCTTTGCCTCGGCGGCGCTGTGCGGTGTCGAGATCAACCGGCGTCATGCGCTTGAACTGGTGTTGGTCGGTGCCGTAACCGGATGCGCATTTGGCCTCGCCAATGCCGTCGGCGGCGAGCTTTTTGCCCGCTAGGTATATCCGCTCGTCGTGCATCTGCCGCTCGTCATCTATTTGTGCGCGCGCTACCGCCTGAGCCCGCTGCTTGCCGTGCTCGGCATTACGAGTGCCTTTCTGAGCTGCCAGTTCAGCAATTGGATGGGCATCGCCGCATTTGCCGCAACCGATTCTCAGATCGCGTACTATCTGGCGCGCATCGCAACCACACTCGCCGTCTTTGCCGTCCTGTTGCATTGGGCCGGCGACATCGGTCCGCGCTTGGCGATTAAAAGCACCACCGAGCTGGGCATCCTTTTAATCCTGCCGCTCGTCTATTACGTCTTTGACTATGCCACCAACGTCTACACCACGCTGTTCCACTCGGGCTCGGTGGTGACGGTTGAGTTTTTGGCATTTGCGCTCTGTGCCTTCTATCTTATGTTTCTTGCCGTTTACCTGCGCGAATACGAAGAAAAGGAAACCGCCGAGCGAGAGCGCTGGATGCTCGAAACCCGCGACAACGCCGCCATCAAAGAGCTCGAGGCTTGGCGTCAATCTGGGCGCGAGCTGTCGATTCTTCGCCACGATATGCGCCACTTCCTACGCGGCCTGGCCGCTTTAATTGAGGAGGGCCACACCGACGAGGCGCTCAAACGCATCGATGAACTCTGCGAAGCCGGCGATCGCACCGCCGTACGCCGCTTCTGCGCCAACGAGACCGTAAACATCGCGCTTTCGTCATTTAACTCGGATATCAATAGAAACGGCATTACCGCCAACCTGCGCGCCGCCGTACCCGAAACCATCCACGTAGGTGACGCCGACCTGTTTAGCGTGCTCTCAAATGCCTTGGAAAACGCTATCACCGCCGCGAGCGCCGCGCCCCAGGGAAAGCGATTCGTCGACTTTGACCTGCGATTAGAGGACGGCCAGCTGCTGCTGTTAGTTTCCAACACGTTTGACCGCGCGCCGCGCATGGTCGACGGCATGCCCGTGACCCGGCATGCGGGCCACGGCTTTGGCACCAAGAGCATCAAACTTGCCGTGGAGCGCATGAACGGCAACTGTCAGTTCCGCATTAACGGCGATCGGTTTGAGCTGCGCGCTGTGATGTAGAAGTGCGGCGCCGATCTCGCGGCGTGTCTTGCCCGCCAGGCAATCGCTCACCGGCGCCAATCCGCTACAGCGGAGCGGCCGCCGGGGTCAGCTGCTTGATGTAGGCCCACATGCGCTGCTTGGCCGCTTTGTCGGTCAGCGCCGCCTCAAAGCCATCGAGCGCGAGCACGCGGCGGCCCTGCACATGGGCGACCAGGCCGGGCTTGAGCATGGCGGTGTCGAAGTCATCGATCGCCACGAGCATATCGGCGTAGGTCTCGCGCATGGCGTCAGCCGCGTTGTTGTCGAGCAGCAGCACCGCCTCGGGGTCCAAAGCCTCAAGCGCCTCACGGAACAGCTCGCACGGCAGAGTCTCGCCCACCGCGACCGTCCCATCACCCACGCCGGCGACGCTTGCCAGCACGCAAAAATCCTCGGGAGCGTAGCCGATGGCCCCAAGCGCCTTGCGCAACGCCGCGCCATCCGGGCCGGCGGCAAGCTCGCCACCCGAACGCTCGGCCTCGTCCAGATCGCCTTTGACCAGCACGATCGGCGAGCACGCGTTGCCCGCGATACGCACGCCACGACCCGCGAGCGATGCGAGCTCCTGCTCGGTCGCCTGGGCGATGGCTTCTTTTTTCTGGCTTTGTGACGTGGGCATGCGCTCTCCAATCGTTTGCGTGCCCACCATTATATAAAAGAGCCGCCCGCGAGTGGTTGCTTTGCGGGCGGCTGGGTATAAGCACGGTCGTACTGAGTTTTACGCGGCCGAGCCGCGTCGCATTATGGAGGTCACCATGGCTGACATTAATCAGATTACCCCCGAGAACTTCGATTCCATCGTTAACGACAGCCTGCCCGTGCTGGTCGATTTTTGGGCACCGTGGTGCGGGCCCTGTCGATCCCTCTCGCCCATCGTTGACGAGGTTGCCGATGAGCTGGCGGGCAAGCTTGCCGTTGCCAAATGCAACGTCGACGACAACCAGGACCTGGCCATGAAGTATGGCGTCATGAGCATCCCCACGCTGATTGTGTTTAAGAACGGCGAGGAGATTGACCGCTCGGTTGGCGCTCTGCCCAAGGCGAGACTGCAGGCGCTGCTGGAGAAGCATCTGTAATACGCTTGTTACATGTTGCCGTCTGCCTGCCGTCCATGAGCGCTTTTACGCCGCTCGCCGGACTTCTGAATGCACCGAGTGCAACCACGGATAGTATGGTAGTCACAAACAGCCCCCAGTGAACGGGTGCGGGTCGCACAGACTCGTACCCGTTTTCTTATGCAGCTGCGCGCAGAGCGGGCGTAGTAAAATCTGAACCACTGAACTGCCCCATACAAAAGGAGATTTCCCATGCATGATGTTGGAATGAACATGAGCCAGCTTGCCATGAGCGTCAAGCAGGTCGACGACACCATCGAGCTCGCTCACGAGTGGAGCCATCAGCTGCTGCATGCGACCGAGAATTTTGACATGGAGCGCATCGGCGCCAAGCTCGAGGCCGCCATGGCCGCGCTCCACGAGGCGCATGACGCGCTCGAGGGCTACGAGGAAGCCATCGAGGCCGACCACAACTCCGTCGGCTCCGTGAAGCTGGTGTAAGGTGGCCGAACACGAGCACTGCTGCGAGTACGAGCACGAGCATCCGCACGGGGCGGACGGTGACGCGGGCTGCCACTGTAGTGGCTCCGGCTCCGAGCTGGTCCGTTTTTCGGTTACCGCACCCGACGACCTGCTGCGCCGTTTTGACGAGCAGATCGCGCGCCGCGGCGACGTGGCCAACCGCTCCGAGGCCGTGCGCGATTTGATTCGCGCCTCGATCGCCAAAGAGCAGATGCGCACGCCCGATGAGCACGTTATCGGGTCGCTCACCATGATCTACGACCATCACACCGGCGATCTGACGCGCCGCCTGGACGAGGTGCAGCACGACTACACCGACGAGATCGTATCGACGATGCACGTGCATTTGGATCACCACAACTGCTTGGAAATCCTGGCACTCAAGGGTCGCGGCGAGCGCGTCTACGAACTAGCCGACCGCCTGCTGGGCCTGCGCGGCGTTAAGCACGGCGAGCTCACGTGCGCCGCCACCAAGCAGAGCCTGGGGCTGTAGCGGGATTTCCCGCAGCGCACCTGCCAAATAGGGACAGGTTTGTTTTGGCAGGTTTAGAAGTTTTACCTACCAAAATAAACCTGTCCCTTTTTGGTCGGTTTTGATGAGGGGTGTCGCATGCGGCATGTGCATATTCATGTGACGGGCATTGTGCAGGGCGTTGGCATGCGACCGTTTGTGTATCGCGAGGCCATGGCGCATGGCATTTGCGGATGGGTGCTCAATGCGGGCGACGGCGTGCATATCGAGGCGCACGCTTGTGCCGAGGCGGTTGACGGATTTGTCGCTGCGCTTTCTGAGCATGCGCCCGCGGCGGCTCGCGTTGAGCGAGTCGATATTGCGGATTTGGAGCCTGGCGGTTGGAGCACTGCCGATGAGCAGGGCTTTCACATTGTGGCGTCGCAGGACCAGACCGCGCACACCACACTTGTCTCGCCCGATATCGCCACCTGTGACGATTGCCTGCGCGAGTTGTTCGATCCCGCCGACCGACGCTATCACTACCCCTTTATCAACTGCACTAACTGCGGACCGCGCTTTACCATCATCCGCTCGCTGCCTTACGATCGAGCGGCTACCTCGATGGACCGTTTTCCCATGTGCCCCGAGTGTGCCGCGGAGTATGCCAATCCGCTCGACCGGCGTTTTCACGCGCAGCCCGATGCCTGCTTTGATTGCGGGCCGCATATTACGTGGCGTGAGGCTGTGAACGGCGATGCGTGCGGGAATTCGTCCGCGACACCGGCCGTCGGCACCACACGCGAGGCCAGCGACGCTATCATCGAGCGCTGCGTTGAGCTGCTGGCCAGCGGTGGCATCGTCGCCATCAAGGGCCTGGGCGGATTCCATCTATCCTGTGACGCTGCCAACGAGCAGGCGGTGGCCGAGCTGCGCCGTCGCAAGCGTCGCAGCAATAAGCCGCTTGCCGTCATGGTGCGCAGTCTTGCCGATGCCGGGCGCCTGTGCCATATCGACGACGCTGAGCGCGAGCTTCTCGCCGGCAGTATCCGCCCCATTGTGCTGCTGCGCCGGCGCACTGTTGGCGAGGGCAACGGCGGTTCCCCCGACATCCTCGCCCTCGCGCCATCTGTCGCGCACGACTTGCCCGAGCTCGGCGTCATGCTCCCCTATACGCCGCTTCAACATCTGTTGCTTGCAGCTGCCGCGTCGCATGACATGCATGCGCTGGTCATGACCAGCTGAAACCTGAGCGAAGAGCCCATCGAGACCGACGACGCCCTTGCATGGGAGCATCTCGTTGCCGCCGGCATCGCCGACGCGCTGCTCGGCAACGACCGCGCGATCCTGTCGCGCTACGACGACTCCGTGGTACGCGTGGTCGACGGCGACGTCATGCCCGTACGTCGTGCACGCGGATATGCGCCGCAACCGCTGTCGTTGCCGGCGCTCGACGGCACCACGCCCTGCGTACTCGCCTGCGGGCCGCAGCAAAAAGCCACGATTGCACTCACTCGCACGGACTCGGACGGTCATACGACCTGTTTTGTGTCGCAGCATATCGGCGATGTCGAAAACGGCGCGACTTTCGATGCTTGGAGCGCCGCGCGCTCGCGTCTGGAAAACCTCTTTGACCTGGCGCCTGCCGCCTTGGCATGCGACATGCATCCCAGCTATCTGTCGAGCCAATGGGCGCGCGAGCACGATCTGCCGCTTATCGAAGTCCAGCACCACCATGCGCACATCGCGAGCGTAATGGCAGAGGCGATTGTCGCAGGCCGGCTTGCGCCCGATGCACGCGTCCTCGGCATCGCCTTCGACGGCACGGGCGCCGGCACCGATGGCACCATATGGGGCGGTGAGTTTCTTGTCGCCCGTCTCGCCGATTTTGAGCGCGTCGCGCATCTGCGCGCCTGGGCGCTTCCCGGTGGCGCCGCATCCGTACACGATGCCCGCCGCAACGCCTTTGCCCTGCTCAGCGAGCTCGACCTGCTCGAGCACCCGGGAGCCGCGGGGCTCTTGAACAGCCTTGACGAGCAAACGCGCAGCATAACGGCAACGATGATCGAGCGCGGCATCAACAGTCCGCGCACTAGCAGCATGGGTCGCCTGTTTGATGCCGCAACCGCGATTTTGGGCATTTGCGGCCAGGCAACCTACGAGGGCGAACCCGCCATCGAGCTCGAAGCCGCCGCCTGGCGCGCGCTCGACAGCGAAATCGCCCATTTTCCCGACGACAACGCCGGCTACTCCGCATCTGACCCATCGTGGCTGGACGGCCCCTATGTTCTGGACCAGAAAGCACTCTTTGAGGCACTTTTGGGAGGAATTGAAGCCGGAGCGCCCGCCAACAGGCTCGCACTCGACTTCCATGTCGGCATCGCGCGCTCCTCGGCGCGCATCGCCAGCGATATCTGCGTGCACGAGGGCATCGACACCGTCGCGCTCTCGGGCGGCGTGTTCATGAACCGACTTCTGCTTCAGCTCCTCGCCCGCGAGCTCAAAAGCGCGGGCCTTACTGTCCTTGTCCCCCACACCGTACCCGTCAATGACGGCTGCATCGCCTACGGTCAGGCGGCGGTCGCAAGCGCTCGTCTTGCGCAGATTGCATCACAGTAGCTCGCCCTCGCACGCCGCCGTCTCACAGGCGTAACGCGTTTGCCCGCGAACCCCGCGAGCGCTACCATCAACTGATGGATTATTGAGCGCCCGTCCAGCGCAAAGCGTATAAAAGGGGAACAATATGTGCCTTGCCGTTCCCGGTAAAGTAGTCAAACGCGACGACGACCTCAAGGCCACCGTCGACATGATGGGCATCGAGCGCCCTGTTTCGCTAAGACTCGTGCCGACGGCGCAGGTTGGCGACTATATTCTCGTACACGCCGGCTTTGGCATCCAGATCGTCGACGAGCAGGAAGCGCAAGAAACGCTCGAGCTCGTTAATGCCATGACCGAACTGGTCGAAGAAGACCAACTGGCCAGCAACCCGGCCGAGGCATACTAGTGGCGGCCGGACAGCCGGCTCGCTCCGGTATCGACTTTTCGGCATTTCGCGATTCCAAGCTGGCCCGCGAGCTCATCGAACGCATCCATGAACTCGTCGGCGACCACACCATCAACCTTATGGAAGTCTGCGGCACGCACACCGTGAGCATCGGCCGCTATGGCTTTCGCTCCATTATGCCGGCCGGGCTCAAGCTGCTGAGCGGACCGGGCTGCCCCGTCTGCGTTACCGCCAACCGCGACATCGACCACGCAATCGCGCTCGCCAACATCGACGGCGCCATCATCACCACCTTTGGCGACATGATGCGCGTGCCCGGATCGTCCACCTCGCTCGCTGCGCAAAAGGCGGCAGGGCGCGACATCCGCATCGTCTACTCCCCACTCGACGCGCTCGACATTGCCGAGCAAAACCCCGATCGCCCGGTCATTTTTATGGGCGTGGGCTTTGAGACTACGACGCCCACCATCGCCGCCGCCATCTTGGAGGCCGAGGCGCGTGGGCTTTTGAACTTTTCGGTCTATTGCGCCCACAAGACCACGCCGCCGGCGTTGCGTGCCATCGCCAACGATCCCGAGACCACCATCGACGGCTTTATCCTGCCGGGCCACGTCGCCACCATCACGGGCTTGACGCCCTTTAGCTTTTTGGTCGATGAGTTCGATACCCCGGGCGTGGTCACAGGATTTGAACCGGTCGATATCCTGCAGGGTATCTGCATGCTGGTCCAGATGGTTGTCGAGGGCAAGCCCGCGATTGGCAACGCCTACCGCCGTGGCGTCAACACAGACGGCAACCCCGTGGCGCGCCAGCTGGTCGAGCAGGTGTTTGAGCCATGCGACACCACGTGGCGCGGGCTGGGGCCGATTGCCAACTCGGGCCTTTCCATCCGCCCCGAGTTCTCGCGCTTTGATGCCCGCGCTCGCTTTGACGTGCCCGTTGAGGCGACGGTCGAGCCGCGTGGGTGCCGCTGCGGCGACGTGCTGCGCGGGGCCATTACGCCGAGCGACTGCCCTCTGTTCGGCCACGCTTGTACACCCGAGCACCCCGTCGGCCCGTGCATGGTGAGCTCCGAGGGCAGCTGCGCAGCATATTTCCGCTACCGAGGCTAATTGGTTCCGCCGTTCTAACGGACGGCGGACCGGTCGACGCTGAGCCTCACCCATATAATTCCACCCACGATTGGAGTTTTCGATATGTCCCATAGCGTTACCGATAGCACCGTCCTGCTGGGTCACGGCTCCGGCGGCCAGATGATGAAACGCATCATCGACGAGGTCTTTTTGGATGCCTTTGGGTCGCCCGAGCTGCTCGAGGGCAACGATGCCGGCGTCGCCGCGCTGCCCGCGAGCGGGCGCATCGCCATGTCGACCGACAGCTTTGTGGTCTCGCCGCAGTTCTTCCCCGGTGGCAACATCGGCCGCCTTGCCGTGTGCGGAACCGTCAACGACGTCGCGACCTCAGGCGCCAACGTGCGCTACCTGTCGTGCGGATTTATCCTCGAAGAGGGCTATCCCATGGATAAGCTCCGCCAGATTGTGCAGACGATGGCCGAGGCGGCGCATGAGGCGGGCGTGTCCATAATCACGGGCGACACCAAGGTGGTCGAGCGCGGCGGGGCAGACGGCGTCTACATCAATACCGCCGGCGTGGGCGAGGTTCCCACGGGCGTGGCGCTCAGCGGCGCCAACTGCCGCCCCGGCGATGTCATCCTGGTCTCGGGTACGCTGGGCGACCACGGCATCGCCATCATGAGCCAACGCGAGGGCCTGGCGTTTTCGAGCACGATCGAAAGCGATGCCGCGCCGCTCAACCACCTGATTGCCGACGTTCTGGCCGCAGCGCCCGGCACGCGTTGCTTTCGCGACCCCACGCGCGGTGGCCTAGCGTCCACACTCAACGAGTTTGCCCAGGCCAGCAATGTTGCCATGGAGGTCGACGAGGATGCCGTGCCCGTGCGTCCCGACGTGCAGGCTGCCTGCGAGATGCTCGGCTACGATGTGCTGCAGGTGGCAAACGAGGGGAAGATGGTTGCCGTCGTGCCGGCCGAGCAAGCCGATGCGGCGCTAGCCGCCATGCGTTCCGCCCGCTACGGCGAGAACGCCGCGATTATCGGCCGCGTGGTGCCGCTTGGATCGAGCGCTCGACCCGCCGTGCGCGTGCGCACCGGCTGGGGATCGACTCGCATCCTCGACATGCTTGTGGGAGAACAGCTGCCAAGGATTTGCTAACGGCAAAGGCTCGCGGCTAGCGCAGCGCGGTTCAAGGCCGGCAAAGATATTCAGATTCCAAACGTGCCCGATACGCAGGCCCAGTATCATGGAGTGCGTTTTATTACTCAAACGGCAGGAGCACCCATGGCGGCAGCGTTTTCCCATGTGATTTTTGACCTCGACGGCACTATCCTCAACACGCTCGAGGACCTGGCGGCCGCCGGCAACCATACCTGTGAGATGCACGGCTGGCCCACTTTTGCCGTTGACGAATACCGCTATAAGGTGGGAAACGGCATGCTCAAGCTGGTTGAGCGCTTTATGCCTGCCGAGTATGCGGGCGACGGCCGCATGTTTGAGCAGACGCTTGCCGAGTTTAGGGCTTACTACGGCGAGCACAAGGAGGACCACACCGCCCCCTATGCCGGCACAATCGAGATGCTCGACCGTCTGCGCGCCGCGGGCATCCAGCTTGCCGTGCTTACCAACAAGGACCACATTTCGGCGGCCCCGCTTATCGAGAAGTACTTTGGTCCCAACCGCTTTGCGCTGGTCCAGGGCCGTGTCGACGCTTTTCCGCCCAAGCCCGAAGCGCCCGCCACGCTGCATGTGATGGAGGAGCTGAGCGCCGACCCGGCAACCACGCTCTATGTGGGCGATTCCAATGTCGACGTCCTGACCGGTCACAATGCCGGCCTCAAGAGCGCGGGCGTCACTTGGGGCTTCCGCGGCCGCGCAGAGCTGGAAGCCGCCGGCGCCGACTACGTGGTGGACACCCAGGAAGAGCTCGCGGCGCTGATTCTGGGCGAGTAACGAACAGCACCGCTTAACGTAACTGCGACAATTCTTCCGCGCGGAAAGCGCATCCCGTTTTGGAGCTCCGGAATGGGACGCGCTTTCCGTTTGAGGCGCGTCGGGGAAACTGCATTCCGTTTTGGAGCAATATTCCGGGTCGCACTTTCCGCAGCCCATCTCATCCGGAAACCGCAGCCCGGAATTCGGCCAAAAACCGGGCCACATTTTCCCGGTCACCCACAATGCAACACTTGTGCAAGGAGCGTCCCCAACTGCCGCCATTTAAGA
>DAWBYD010000237.1:0-5007 GCA_052278285.1 Collinsella sp.
CGTTGAGCGTTATCGACCCGACACGGCTGCTGTCGAGAGCATCTACTTTGGCGCCAACGTGCGTTCGGCCATCCCCACGGCGCATGCCCGCGGTGCTGCACTCGTCGCACTTTCGGAATGCGCGCTCGAGATTGGCGAGTACACGCCCATGCAGATCAAACAGGCTGTGGTGGGCACTGGCGCCGCGGACAAGCGGCAGGTCGCCTACATGGTACGCACACTCACACAGCTCGATCACGACCCGCATCCCGACCATGCCGCCGATGCCCTGGCCTGCGCCATCTGCCACGTAAACCTCAGCCGCACCCGCGCCCTCACCGGTGGCGAGTTCTATCAACAGAGAGGAACCGGATACTGATGATTTCCCAGCTCCACGGAACGCTTGTCGAGGCCACGATGAGCTCTGCTGTCGTCGATGTGTCGGGCGTTGGCTTTGAGCTCGGCATCTCGGGCAGCACTGCGGCCACGTTGCCGACGCCCGGCGGCGAGGTCCGCCTCTACACGCGTATGCAGGTGCGCGAGGACGCCATGACACTTTTCGGTTTTTCCTCAAAGGATGAGCGCACGATGTTCGACCGGCTCGTGTCCGTTTCGGGCGTTGGCCCGCGCCTGGCGCTCGCCGTGCTTTCCACCTATACCGTGGGGCAGCTGTATTCGCTGGTGATGGCCGAGGACGACAAGGGCATGGCCAAGGTACCCGGTGTGGGCAAAAAGACAGCTCAGCGCCTGATCCTGGAACTCAAGAGCACCTTTGCCAAGGATAAGGGCTTTGTGCCGGTCGACGTGATTCCCGGCCAGGTTGCGATGCCGGTTCCCGCCGCCGCTCCTTCGGCGATCGATGATGCCCGTGCGGCGCTCCTTTCCATGGGCTTTAGCCTGCAGGAGACCGATGTTGCCCTGAGCGGGTATGATGGGCAGAATATGCGTGTCGAGGATCTGCTCGGCGCGGCGCTTAAGCGACTCGGAATGGATGCGTGATGTGGGAAGCCGATGACTCTCAGGACCTGTGGGCGACGCCCGGCAACTCGCCGGCGGCATCCATGGCGCACGGCGAGCGCATGGTGGGCTCGGAGCTGACGGCCGAGGACCTCGATGTCGACCGCACTTTGCGCCCCCAGCGCCTGGACGATTACTGTGGTCAGGAGCACATCAAGCAGAGCCTGCGCGTGTTGATCGAAGCGGCGCAGAGCCGTGGCGAGACGCTCGACCACGTGATCTTCTCGGGTCCTCCGGGCCTGGGCAAGACCACGCTGGCCACCGTTATCGCCAACGAGCTGGGCGCTCAGATCAAGACCACGAGTGGCCCTGCCATCGCGCGCACGGGCGACCTGGCGGCCATCCTTACTAACTTGCAGCCGGGTGATGTGCTGTTTATCGACGAGATCCACCGCCTCAACCGTTCGGGCGAGGAGGTCCTGTACCCCGCGATGGAGGACTTTGCCCTCGATATCGTGATTGGCAAGGGTCCGGCGGCGCGCTCGATTCGCCTGGATATTCCCAAGTTTACGCTGGTAGCGGCAACGACCCGCTCAGGCATGTTGACCGGCCCGTTGCGCGACCGCTTTGGCATTTCGTATCGCCTGGATTACTACACGGTCGAGGAGCTCGCGCAGATTGTGACGCGCTCGGCGACTATCCTGGGCGTGACGATCGACCATCCCAGTGCACTCGAGATCGGCTCGCGTTCGCGCGGCACGCCACGTCTTGCCAACCGCCTGCTCAAGCGCGTGCGCGACTATGCGCAGGTGCGCGGCAACGGTCCCATTGAGCGCGATATCTGCCGTCAGGCACTCGAGTTCTTCGAGATCGACGAGCTCGGCCTGGACTGGATGGATATTCGTATCTTGGAGACGCTTGCCAAGACGTTCTCCGGCCGTGCTGTAGGCCTGACGACCCTTGCCAGTGCGGTGGGCGAGGACCCGGGCACGCTCGAGGATGTCTATGAGCCCTATTTGCTGCAGTGCGGGTTGATGATTCGTACGCCGCAGGGCCGTCAGGCAACCCTTCGCACCTTTGAGCACCTGGGGATTGAACCTACCGTTTAGGGCGCTTTGTTTTGGCGGGCTGTTGGGCTATCGCTGGGCATCGGGTAAACATATCGCCGTTCATCGGTTACGGGTGTTTTACTATTGCGCGCCCGTGCTATGCTGAATTGGTCTTTTTCTCATTCGGTAACGAAAGGACCGCCCATGCCTACTGACATCGAAATCGCACGTTCCGTCACGCCGCTGCCCATTACCGAGGTGGCTAAGAACGCCGGCGTCGACGTAAAGCACCTGATTCCGTATGGCTTCGACAAGGCTAAGGTCGACTATTCACTGCTCAACGAGCCGACCGATCACCAGGCCAAGCTCGTCCTCGTGACCGCCATCAACCCCACGCCCGCCGGCGAGGGCAAGACCACCACGACCATCGGTCTGGCCGATGGTCTGCGCCGTCGCGGCGTCAAGAGCGCTGTGGCCCTGCGCGAGCCTTCGCTCGGTCCCGTCTTTGGCGTCAAGGGCGGTGCCGCCGGCGGCGGCTGGGCGCAGGTCATCCCCATGGAGGATATCAACCTGCACTTTACCGGCGACTTCCACGCTATCGGTGCCGCCAATAACCTGCTGGCCGCCATGCTCGACAACCATATTCAGCAGGGCAACCAACTCGGTATCGACGTTAAGCGCATCACCTGGAAGCGCGTCGTCGACATGAACGACCGCCAGCTGCGCCATGTCATCGACGGCATTGGCGGCAAGGCCCAGGGCGTGCCGCGCGAGGATGGCTTCGACATTACCGTTGCCTCCGAGGTCATGGCGATCCTGTGCCTGTCCACGAGCATCAGCGACCTCAAGGAGCGCCTGGGCGAGATCGTCGTCGGCTACAGCTTTGCCGGCGAGCCCGTTCGCGCTCGCGACCTCAAGGCTCAGGGTGCCATGGCTGCGCTGCTTAAGGATGCGCTCAAGCCCAATTTGGTGCAGACGCTCGAGGGTACGCCCGCGTTTGTCCACGGCGGTCCCTTCGCCAACATCGCCCACGGTTGTAACTCCATCATGGCCACGCGTATGGCCATGCGCTTTGGCGATGTCGCCATTACCGAGGCAGGCTTTGGCGCCGATCTGGGTGCCGAGAAGTTCCTCGACATCAAGTGCCGCATGCCGGGCGTTCGCCCCAGCGCCGTCGTGATTGTCGCCACCGCCCGAGCGCTTAAGTACAACGGCGGCGTTGCCAAGGCCGACCTTAACGACGAGAACCTCGATGCCCTCAAGGCCGGCATGCCCAACCTGCTGCGCCACGTCGACAATATCCAGAGCGTCTATGGTCTTCCCTGTGTGGTCGCCATCAACCGCTTCCCGACGGACACCGAGGCAGCGCTTGCGCTCATCGAGTCCGAGTGCCAGAAGCTCGGCGTTAACGTTAAGCTGTCCGAGGTTTGGGCCAAGGGCGGCGAGGGCGCGCTCGAGCTGGCCGACGAGGTCATGCGCCTGATCGAGCAGCCGAGTGAGCTCAAGTTTGCCTACGAGGACGGCGCCGATGTTGCCGATGCCCTCGAGGCCGTTGCCACCAAGGTTTACCGCGCCGATGGCGTCGACTTTACGCCGGCTGCCAAGCGCCAGCTCGCCGAGCTGCGCGAGAACGGCTTTGGCAACCTGCCGGTGTGCGTCGCCAAGACGCAGTACAGCTTTAGCGATAACGCCAAGGCTCTGGGCGCTCCCGAGAACTTCCGCATCACCGTGCGCGAGCTCAAGGTTTCCGCCGGCGCCCACTTTGTGGTCGCGTTGACTGGCAGCGTTCTGACCATGCCGGGCCTGCCCAAGGTGCCCGCGGCGGAGAATATCGACGTCGACAACGACGGCAACATCACCGGCCTGTTCTAAGTCTGCTGTCCATAGCTGCTTCTCCGCCCCGCCGTGCCCACAAGGCCCGGCGGGGCTTTTTGATCCTTAGGCCCGCGCATGTCTTGTAGATACCGACGGACTCTGCCCATCATAGGCTTTTGCGCTGGTAGAATGCATGGATAACTTGATGCTTACAGGCGACGGAAAGGAATCGTTGCATGGATCAGGACAAGACAACCGTGATGGGCGGCTACGGTTCCGCGCAGGCTGGCGATAGCGCCGATGCGACCCGCGTTGTTCCCAACCCCGGTTATGTCGACCCCGCCGCGACGCAGCCTTCTGCCGAGCCCACACGAGTTATGGGCTATGGCGACGCGGCGCAGGACCCTTACGCTGCATCTTTGCAAAGCCCCTATGGCAACGCGGCGGCAGACCCGTTTGATTACGCGCCGCAGGATTCTTATGCCGCCTCGACGCCGAATCCCTATGATGACCTGCCGCAGAATCCCATTCCGCAGCCTCAGCAGACGACGTATATGCCTCGCACGGCGCAGCCTCGCTACGAGTCGCGCGAGCCGTATCGCGAGTACCCCAAGTCGATTCCGCAATATGGCGAGGACGAGGAAGAGACGCCGTCGCGTTCGTCGAGCGTGATTAAGAAGATCCTCATCGTGCTGGCGATCTTCTTTGCGCTGTCGGTTGTGTTTGCCATCGTGTCGGGCATGCTCAACAAGCGAGGGAGTTCAACGGCCGATACCGCTGCCGAGCAAACCGAGTCCGCCTCGTCTAGCACCGTCGATCTGAGTGATATCCCGGGGCAGTACTGGTCCAACGCCAAGAAGATCCTCAAGTCGCGCGGCGCCGATCTTTCGAATGCCGTGGTCCTGACTGATGATGGCTCAACGCCCGTCGTCGATGCCAACTGGGTCGTTACTTCTGCCTACTATAACGACAACGGCAACCTCGAAATTCAACTCACGCACAAGAACAGTTCGGGCAACTCGTCCGACGGCCAAAGCGGTACCGACAGCTCGAGCTCCAATACGCTGGAGGACTTGAGCAACAAGGCGCAGGAGTTGGGAGACAAGGCGCAAGAGCTGGGCGATACGGCACAAAATCTGGGCGATACCGCGCAGAACTTGGGCGACATGGCGACGGATGCCTGGAACGCCCTACAAAACGGCATCTC
>DAWBYD010000238.1:0-2659 GCA_052278285.1 Collinsella sp.
CCTGGTAGCCACCCTCGAGCAGCTGAACGACGGTGTGCGAGCCGATAAAGCCGGCGCCACCGGTAACGAGGACACAGGTGTCTTTGGGGTCGAGTGCTTTGGACATGTAGTCTCCTATCGAATCAGGAACACTTCTTCAGGGGAGTATAGCGCAGGCAGGGACGCCCAAATCGTGCGCTGTAGGAAAAGCAGAGGATTGTGCTAACGTACTCATAGAAGAGCTTGCGTACGCATAACCTGATCTTTGGCATTTGCTTACGAGCCGCTGACCTTGCAGTTTCCTGCCGTTCGTGGAAATCGTTGGGACGCGCCATATGTACGCTAATATGTATGAGTTGAGCGACATATAAATAAGCATGTAACGGAGTACATATGTCACCAAACAGCGATTCCATCCTTTCCCAGGAGCTCTCGCGCCGCACTGCCCTCAAGGCCCTGTTCGGCGCCGCTTCTGCGGCAGTTCTTTTTGGCCTGCCCGCTCGCGCCCATGCGGCGGAGGCTTCCAAAGAAACCACCGATAAACTGAATGCCGCCCAGGCCCAGCTCGACGAGGTTCAGGCCCAGCTCGACAGCATCGCAAATGAGTATGCGGCGCTGGCCAACAAGAATGCCCAGACCCTCAACGACATCGAGAATGTCCAGGGCAAGATTGACGACACGCAGGCCCAGATCGATGAAAAGAAGGCCGAGCTCAAGAAGAAGCGCAACGACCTTTCCGATCGCGTGGCCGCCAGCTACAAGTCCGGCGGCACGAACGTCCTGTCGCTGCTGCTGGCCTCTGGCTCGTTTGAGGAACTCGTCGCCAACGCGCATTACGTTGAGAAGATCAACAAGAGCGACCGCGACGCCATCGAGGACATTCAGACCATCCAGGAAGAGCTCGATGCGCAAAAGACCGAGCTCGAGTCGCAGAAGGCCGACTTAGAGAAGCTCAAGGACCAGCAGACTGCCCAGATGCAGGACATGCAGGCCAAGCAGCAAGAAGTCCAGACCGTGCTGAACGGTCTTTCCGACGACGTCAAGGAGCTCATGGCTCAGCGCGATTCCGAGATCCTCGCTGCTGCCCAGGCTGAGGAGGCCGCTAGGAAGGCTGCCGCTGCCGCGGCTGCCGCGAACAAGAACAATTCCTACTCGGGTGGTTCGAGCTCGGGTGGTGGATCGTACGCGCCCGGAACTCCGCAGCAGAATGCCGGCTCGGGCAAGCAGCAGGCTGTCGTCAACGCGTGCTACTCCACGCCTTCGCCGGGTCAGAACTGGTGCGCGGCGTGGGTCACCAATGTCTTCCGTAACGCCGGCGTTGGCTACTTTGGAGGCAATGCGTGCGACATGTTTAACGCCTGGTGCTATAGCTCCGACCGCTCGGCGCTGCAGGTGGGCATGATCGTGGCCGATTCCTCGCACAGCGGCACGGGTGCTCCGGGCCTTATCTACGGTCATGTGGGTATCTACGTTGGCGGCGGCATCGTTATGAGCAACGAGGGTGCCATTACGTCTAAGTCGCTTGACTCGTTTATTAGCTTCTATGGCACTGGCTCTGGCGTGCGTTGGGGCTGGCTCGGCGGTATTGCGCTGTCGTAGCTGCGGCTTGAAGTAAGTTGGTCCGTGGCTGCCCGGAAGGCATTAGGTTGCCTGCTCGGACAGTCCTGCTCGCACGGAGAGCACATTAAGTGCTCTCCGGCTCGTGCGGAACTCGCGATCAACCTAATGCCTTCCGGGCAGCCACGGACCTCTCGGATCCAATACGCCACACACCGGACTGGGTTATCTGAATAAATATGGCGAAGGCCCCTTTCGGGGCCTTCTCTTTTAGAGGAATTCGCCTACTCGGTGGACTTCGGGTTCTAGGTCTACGTTGAATTGGTCTTTGACGGTTGTCTGGATGTGGCGGATGAGTTCGTCGACGTCGGCGGCGGTGGCGTGGTCGGCGTTGACGATGAAGCCGCAGTGCTTCTCGCTCACCTGCGCGCCGCCACCGGCGTGTCCTCGCAGGCCGGCATCCATGATGAGTTTGCCGGCAAAGTAACCCTCGGGGCGCTTGAAAGTGGAGCCGGCACTCGGCATGTCGAGCGGCTGCTTGTCCTCGCGGCGCTGGCGGTAGTCGTCCATGTCGGCCTTGATCATCGCGGCGTTGCCCGGGGCGAGATTGAAGGTGGCCGAAAGCACGATAAAGCCGTCATCGGCGATGCGGCTCTTTCGATAACCCAGGTTGAGCTCGTCGACATCGAACTCGATGATATTGCCGCTGCCGCGGGTGCCGTCGTCGAGCTGGCGAGCGGGTTTGTAGACGCGCACGGACTCCAGCACATCGGCCATGCAGGCACCGTAGGCACCGGCGTTCATGTAGCAGGCGCCGCCGACCGATCCGGGGATGCCCGAGATGGGCTCCATGCCGGTGAGACCGGCCTCGGCTGCCGCCGCGGCGACATCGGAAAGCAAGGCGCCGGCCGCCGCCGTGACGTGCGTGCCGTCGACCGTAATGTCGGAGAGGCCTTCGCCCAGCGCCACGACGACGCCACGGATGCCCTTGTCGCCGACGAGCAGGTCGGAGCCGTTGCCCACGATGGTAAGCGGCAGGTCGCAGCGATAGCAGGTATCGAGCGTGGCGACGAGGCCCTGCTCAGTATCGGGCGTGACAAAGACGTCGGCCGGGCCGCCGATC
>DAWBYD010000239.1:0-4647 GCA_052278285.1 Collinsella sp.
CCCGTCGCAAGAGCCTGCTCGAGACGGCGTCCCTGCCCGGTAAGCTCGCTGACTGCTCGGTGCGCGATGCCGAGCTGACCGAGCTCTTCATCGTAGAGGGCGACTCGGCAGGCGGTTCGGCCAAGGACGGCCGTCGCCGAGACATCCAGGCGATTCTGCCCCTGCGCGGCAAGATTTTGAACGTCGAGCGCGTTGGTGACCATCGCGCGTTCTCGAGTGACACCATCCAGTCGCTGATTACCGCGATCGGCTGCGGCGTCACGACGAGTGCCGGCGACGGCGGCGATTTCGATATCACCAAGGCGCGCTACCACAAGATCATCATCATGACCGATGCAGACGTCGACGGCGCGCATATCCGCATCCTGCTGCTGACGTTCTTCTACAAGTACATGCGTCCGCTGATCGATGCCGGCTACGTCTATGTTGCCTGCCCGCCCATCTTTGGCATTAAGGTGCGCAACAAGATCCACTACGTGTATCCCAACGGCCGTCAGCCCGAAGACGAGATCCTGCGCGATACCATCCAGAGTCTGGGCCTGAACCCCGATGATAACGACGAGGACGGCAAGGCCAAGGACGGCAAGATCACCAAAAAGCGCAAGGGCTATACCGTCCAGCGCTACAAGGGCCTGGGCGAGATGGACCCCAAACAGCTTGCCTCGACGACGATGGATCCCAAGACCCGCATCCTGCAGCGTGTGTCGATCGAGGACGCCGTGGTGGCGGACCGCGCCGTGCGCGAGCTGATGGGTTCCGAGGTCGGCTATCGCCGCGAGTACATTGAAAAACACGCACATGATGCACGATTCCTTGATGCTTAAGAGGAGGTAACGTGGCAGACGATATCAACAACAACGAGGGTATGGGCGAGGCCGGCGATGCCGGTATGCCCGACGATCTGAAGCGCCTGCTTGCCCGTGCTGAGCAGGGCGAGGACGGCGACCCGGACGCCTATAACCCCGATGCCGATGATGATGAGGAAGAAGACGACGACGCCGAGCTCGAGGAGAGCTTTGGCGAAGTCGATCGCGGCGCCTCGGCCGGCGAGGATATCAACGGCGGCCAGCTCCAGATTTCGGAGTTCGGTCGCGAGATGAAGCAGTCGTTCATCGAGTATTCGATGTCGGTCATCACGGCGCGCGCCCTGCCGGACGTGCGCGACGGCTTAAAGCCGGTGCACCGCCGCATCCTGTACGCGATGAACGAGAGCGGCATCTACCCCAACCGACCGCACAAGAAGTCGGCTTGGACGGTCGGCGAAGTTATCGGTAAGTACCACCCGCACGGCGATTCCGCGGTCTACGAGGCCATGGTCCGCCTGGCGCAGTGGTTCTCCATGCGCACGCCGCTCATCGACGGTCACGGCAACTTCGGCAACATCGATGGCGACGGCGCGGCGGCCATGCGTTACACCGAGAGCCGCCTGGCCAAGCCCGCCATGGAACTGCTGCGTGACTTGCAGAAGGATACCGTCGACTGGCAGCCCAACTACGACGAATCGCTCGCCGAGCCCGTGGCACTGCCTGCGCGCTTCCCCAACCTGCTGGTCAACGGCAGCCAGGGCATCGCCGTCGGCATGGCCACCAACATCGCCCCGCATAACCTCACCGAGGCGATCGAGGCCACCTGCTACCTGATCGACAACCCCGACGCCACCGTCGACGAGCTCATGCAGATCATGCCCGGTCCGGACTTCCCCACCGGCGCCATCATCATGGGCAGCGCCGGCATTAAGCAGAGCTACGAGACCGGCCGCGGCTCCATTACCGTGCGTGCCAAGGCACATGTGGAGTCCACCAAGACCGGCCGCAGCCGCCTGGTCTTTACCGAGATTCCCTACATGGTCAACAAGGGCACCCTGCAGGAGAAGATCGCCCAACTCGTCAACGACAAGCGCATTGAGGGCATCTCGGATATGCGCGATGAGTCCAACCAGAAGGGCATCCGTCTGGTCATCGAGCTCAAGAAGGGCGTCATTCCGCAGGTCGTGCTCAACAACCTGTATAAGTACACCTCGCTGCAGACGACCTTTGGCGCCAACAACCTGGCACTCGTCAACGGCGTTCCCAAATGCCTGAGCCTGCGCGAGATGCTGCAGCACTACATCGACCACCAGGTCGACGTCGTCACCCGCCGCACCCGCTTCGACCTTAAGAAGGCCCAGGCCCGCGCGCATATCCTCGAGGGCTACCTGATGGCCCTTGACCATATCGACGAGGTCATCAGCATCATCCGCTCCTCGCAGACCGACTCCGAGGCCAGCAGCCGCTTGATCGAGCGCTTTGGCTTTACGCCCGAGCAGACCACGGCCATCCTCGAGATGACGCTGCGCCGCCTGCCCGGCCTGGAGCGCGACAAAATTCAGGAAGAACTGGACGGCCTGCGCCGCGCCATCGCCTACTACGAGGACCTGCTGGCGCATGAGGAGAAGATCCTGGGCGTCATCAAGGAGGAGATGCGCGAGATCTCCAAGAAGTTTGGCGACAAGCGCCGTACCGAGATCAGCCAGGTTGAGAAGGACCTGGATGTCGAGGACCTCATCGCCGACGAGGATATGGTCGTGACCATCACCCACACCGGCTACGTTAAGCGTATCCCGGTGGCTGCCTACCGTGCCCAGAAGCGCGGTGGCAAGGGCGTGTCGGGCGTCAACCTCAAAGAGGACGACGTTATCGATGAGATGTTCATCGCGTCCACGCACGAGTACGTGTTGTTCTTCTCGAGCAAGGGCAAGGTCTATCGCCTGAAGGTGCACGAGCTGCCGGTGGGTACGCGCCAGGCGCGCGGTACCGCGATCGTCAACCTGCTGCCCTTCGAGGAGGGCGAGAAGATCGCGAGCGTCATCAGCTGCCGCGAGTTCCCGGCCGACGAGTACCTGATGTTTGCCACCAAGAGCGGCATGGTCAAGAAGACCGTGATGAGCGCATATGATCGCAGCCGTCGCGACGGCCTGATCGCTATCAACCTGCGTGACGACGACGCGCTGCTGAACGTGCGCCGCGTGCGCGAGGGCGACAAGATTATCCTAGCCACCACCGCGGGCAAGGCGATCATGTTCTCCGAGGAGCAGGTGCGCGCTACCGGCCGCGACACCAGCGGCGTTCGCGGTATCGGCATGAAGGACGGCGTGAGCGTTCTGGGCATGGAAGTCACTAACGGCAACGGCGATCTGTTCGTCATCACCGAGCGCGGCTACGGCAAGCGCACACCGGTTGCGGACTACCCGGAGCAGAATCGCGGCGGCCAGGGTGTCTACACCATCCAAATGACCGAGCGTAAGGGTAACCTTGCGGCCATGAAGACGGTGGGCCCGCAGCACGAGCTGTTCATCGTGACGGAGGGCGCGACGGTCATTCGCGTCAAGACCGACGAGATCAGCCAGACTGGCCGCGCCACCCAGGGCGGCAAAATGATGACCGTCGACGACAACGACCGCGTATGCGCCGTAGCCCGCATGACGGCCGCCAAGGAAAAGCCCGAGGGCGAGGGCACAGAGGATTCGGGCGCAGTCGACACCCAGAACACCTCGGTCGACCTAGGCGACGGAGACGATATGCCAGAGGATCTCCTAGACGAGTAAGTAGCCCTCTCTGACAAAAAATATCAGACCCCTCATATTGGCGGTCGGCGCATTTGCGCGCCGACCGCTTTTTTGACAGCCTTGAAACTTGTGACTGACGGGTGCGCGAGATCGTGGGGTAAGTCTAGAAGAAGAATCAGGCAGAGCAATAATGCACCCAGAGAATGGCTCGTGGGATAGCAGCTACGCCGCTTATAATGGAAAGCTCAGTTGACCCCAAGAGGAGTAACTGAGTTTTAAAGAGCAAATCGCAGCTAAATGCAGCTGTTTGTCAGAATAGGTGGTGAGATCCGTGGCTGAAGAGGCAACACTCGTTGCGCTTCGCGAACTCGTGACAAAGTATGCGCAGAATCGCTCAGAGTACCTTAAGCCGTCTTACAACGAGACAGCTCTGCGAATCGAGTTTTTGAACCCACTGTTTACACTTCTAGGATGGGACGTTGACAATGAGCGGGGGCTCTCCATCTACGCCAGGGAAGTAATCCATGAATCAACGGTAGTGGTTGATGACGAAGACCCCGCTCATGCGACAAAGAAACCCGACTACGCGTTCAGGGTAGGCGGTGAGACGCAGTTCTTCTTGGAAGCCAAGAAGCCCAGCGTCAACATATCCGAGAATCGTAGTCCAGCCTTCCAGGCACGCCGCTATGGGTGGAACGGCAATCACCCCATTGTGGTTCTATCTAATTTTGAACACCTCTCAATCTACGACTGCGGTTTTCGCCCTCGCCCAGAAGACAGCGCGGCTTTTGCCCGTATCGCCCACCTTCGCTACGACGAACTCGAAGATAACTTTGATTACCTCATCTCACTTATCTCCAAAGATGCCGTACAGGCAGGCAGCCTACAAGAGTTCAGGCCGAGCGAATCAACGCAACATGAGCCTTTCGACGCTTTCTTCCTATCTCAAATCAGAGACTGGCGAGCTGCATTGGCTAGGGATATTGCGCAGAACAACACCGTGAAAGATGGCAATGCGCTAGACCTATTCACTCAAGCCCTGATAGATCGAATCGTCTTCCTTCGAGTCTGCGAAGACCGAGGATTTGCATCATATACGACAC
>DAWBYD010000240.1:0-2798 GCA_052278285.1 Collinsella sp.
GGTCCAGATAGCGTTCGTGGCTTGCAGTGTTGCGCTTCTCGGCCATATCCCAGAACTTCTGCGTGGTCTCGGTGTTGGTCTTCTCGACACTCGGGGCCGACTGCAAAAGCGTTGCGGCGGCAACGGACTCAACATGGCGCTGAGCCAGCGTGCGGTTGCCGTAACGGGCAAAGATGACTTCGCCCTGCTCGGTAAGCTTAAAGAAGCAGTTGACCGAACCCTTGGGCTGCGCCAGCACGGCCTTGTTGGCCGGGCCGCCGCCACGGCCCACGGCACCGCCGCGACCGTGCATGAGCACCAGGTCGATATCGTTCTTCTCTGCCCACTTGGCGATGCGCTCCTGCGCGGAGTGCAGCGCGAGCATGGCCGTGGTAGGACCGGCATCCTTGGAAGAGTCGGAATAGCCCAGCATGACCTCCATGCGGCGGTTGGTCTGGGCAAGGCGCTTTTGCACCACGGGCAGCGTAAGCATCTGATCGAGCACGTCGACGCAGCCCTCGAGGTCCTCGAGCTGCTCGAACAACGGGATCACGTCGAGCTCGGGGACATCCTCCTCGTGTGCAAAGGACAGGTGCGCCAGCTCAAAGACGTCGGCCACATGCTGAGCGCTCTTGGTAAACGAGATGATGTAGCGGTGCGCCATCTTCTTGCCGTAGCGCTTTTGGATGGAGCCGATAGCGCGGAAGGTATCGATGACCTCGCGCGTCATGGGCTGCAGGTCGCCATGGATACCGTTCTCGTGGATATCCTTAAGGGCGCGGGCATGCACCACGGAGTGCTGACGGAACTCCATCTCGACCATATGGAAGCCGAAGGACTCGACCTGCCAGATGATGGTTTGGACCGGGCCGTAGGCAGCACGGACGGCACCGCAGGCGGCCAGCGAACGCTGGACGACGCGCAGGTCATCCAGGAACTCGTCGGCGCTGTGGTACATGGTGTCGGTGATACGACGGACGGTGGCGTTCAGGCGGTCGGCCATGACGAGCATGACGGCGCGATGCGGCTCGTGCTCGGAGATCAGCTCGGCGCGGGCCGTGTAACGAGGGCTCATCTCGACCTGATGGTTCCACAGGTTAATGAGCTCGGCCGACGGCTTGCTGTAGGTAGCCTCGAGCGTGAGGTTGCGGCCGATGTGGCGGCACTTGTCCTCGAGCTTGAGCACCATGTGCGTAAAGTACTTGGCGGCGACCTCGCGGCTCACCTTGGCGGTGACGTTGGGGTTGCCGTCGCGGTCGGAACCGATCCAGCTGCCGGGATGGAAGAACGCCGGGCACAGCGGCGGCACAGTACCGGCCTTGTCGCCCAGCACCCAATCGTCAAAACGACGATAGATAACGGGGATAACGTCGAACAGCGTGTTATCGAAGATGTCGATGATGGTATCGGCTTCCTCGACCGGCGTGGGCTTCTTGAGCGCGATGGGACTCGTACGCACCAGGGCGTCGATCTCCTGCAGCATATGGCGCTCGTTCTCCACCAGGTCGGAGCCGCCCAGACGCGGACGCTCCTCCAGCAGGTTGGAGATACGGCGGATCTTGCCCTCGACGGCCTTACGACGGGCCTCGGTGGGATGTGCGGTAAAGACAGGGTGGAACTCGAGCTTGTCGAGCAGCTCGTTGGCACCCTCGACACCCAGCTCATTCACCAGCTGGTGATAGGCAACGGTAAGCTCGTTGGCAGGATCGCCCTCGGTATCGGTCGCCGCACCGGCCTCGCGCTCGCGCAGCTGCGCCACACGGTAGTTCTCCTCCGACAGGTTTGCCAGATGGAAAAAGCTCGTAAAGGCGCGAACGATGACCTGCTGCTTATCGAGCGGCAGGCTGTCGATCAAATCGACGACCTCACGAAATGCCACGGCAGTGGGCTCGTCGGCGGTGGGCACGCCCTGCTCGTCGACGGCTTCGTCGGCAGCGCAGGTACCGGGGTTGCCGGCATTGACCACAATCTCGGCTGTCAAAATCTTGTCGAACAGGTCCGCGATCTCGGGATCATACTCGCTAAGCACACGGCGCTCCAGGCGCAAGAACCGCGCCAGATTGTCGCGCAGCTCCTCGGGGATCTCGATCTCGGCGAGACGCTCCCTGGACTCGGCATTCGAGCCGATTCGGTTAACGAGGCGGTTGACCACGGCAGCGCCGCGCGCCGCGGCTTCGGGTACAGACTGGTTGCTTAGGTTCTCAGCCACGTTTCCTCCCATTCCTCCTTCTATGCACGTAACATGCGGTATTCATTATAGGCGCTTGAGAAATACTTTCGACACTGATTGCGCTTTACCACACAAAAGTATTTTCTGCATTGCAAAGGTTTTTGCCCTAAATGGTCGTATTTCTCGGTGGGCGGCATACGTAAACGGGGGCATTCCGCATAAAAGCGAAACACCCCCGTAACAATCGCTCTCCATGAGCAGGGCACGTTAGCAGGCCCGAAGCTCAAAAAGATGCGCTACAGGCGCTCGCGAACCGCCTCGACGACGTTGTCCAGATCGGCGAGCACCTCGTCATGGCTCTGCATGTCGCGCACTTTGACCTTGCCGGCGGCAAGCTCGTCGCCACCCAGGACCAAGATGAGCTTGGCGCCTACCTTATCGGCTTGCTTAAACTGGGCCTTG
Source organism: Collinsella sp. (assembly GCA_052278285.1). GTDB lineage: Bacteria > Actinomycetota > Coriobacteriia > Coriobacteriales > Coriobacteriaceae > Collinsella. The sequence continues at coordinate 2,612 of DAWBYD010000240.1, forward strand.
AGCGAACGACCCTGATAGTCGGCCTCGGTCACGATACCTGCGGCGCGAAGCTCCTGCGTAATGGCAAAGACGTTCTGACGCAGCTCCTTGCCGGCGTTGGCGACATAGACGCACGGGGCCTCATCGGCACCCAAATCGCTGCCAAAGGCCTGCAGGGCCAGCAGGGCGCGCTCAAAACCGACAGCAA
>DAWBYD010000241.1:0-7184 GCA_052278285.1 Collinsella sp.
CGTTAAGGAACTTGACGAAGTCGATGATGCCGCCCTCGTAGCAAAACTCCTCCACGTGGGGAGTAGACTCGCGCTCGTCAGTCAGCACGATTTTGAGGTTCTTATTGAGGAACGCCGTCTCCTGCAGACGGTTGTGCAGCGTATCGAAATCGTAAATGCAGGTCTCGAAGATCTCGTCGTCGGGCCAGAAGGTGACGGTGGTGCCCGTCGAATCCGAGGTGCCCACGACCTCCATCTTCTTGACGGTCTTGCCGCGCGAGAACTCCATCTCGTAGGTGTTGCCGTCGCGACGAACCTGAACGACCACGCGCTTGGACAGTGCGTTGACGACGGAGATGCCAACGCCGTGCAGGCCGCCCGAGACCTTATAGGCCGAATTATCGAACTTACCGCCGGCGTGCAAAATCGTCATGACGACCTCGAGCGTCGGGATCTTTTTAACAGGGTGCTCGTCGACGGGGATACCGCGCCCGTTGTCGACGACCGTGATGGAGTTGTCGGCGTGGACCGTCACCTGGATCTCGGTGCAGAAACCGGCCATGGCCTCGTCGACGGAGTTGTCAACGATCTCCCACACCAGGTGATGCAGACCGCTGGCGCTCGTCGAGCCGATATACATGCCCGGGCGCTTACGACCGGCCTCGAGACCTTCGAGAATCTTAATCTCGCCGCCATCGTAATCGTTTTCGTTTGCCACACGTCCTCCTTCAGTCAAGAAAATGTGTACAGCCTTACTAGTTTATCGTAAAAAAATACCCTCGGGAACGAGGGTATTTGGCTCTACAAGGCCACCAGATGCGATTTAAGGCTCTTTTTTGCTTTGCACGCCCTTGGCCCACTCGGCACTGGCTCTCATGGCGTTCTCGAGGGCCTCGCGCAGTTTTTGGTCTTCGATGGGCGCCACTTGGCGCTCAATCTCGGTGCGCTCGGCATCGCCGAGGTCGGCGTGTGGGGCCGGCGGGCGCTCGGTCGCCGCTGGGCGAAGGCGCTCCTTGGCGGCGGGCGGCGTGTGACCGGGCGCGGTGGTTTTGAACACCAGGCCATCCACATGCGCACCGGCGCGCTCCATGCGCGCGCGGATGATCTCGCGCAACAACGTCATTTCCTGCGTCCACGAGGGCGAGTCGAGATATACCAGCAGCTCATTGGACTCGGGCAGGTAGCGCAGGCCCGTCACATGCCGCCCCTCGCGCGTGCCCGAGCACACCGCGTTCCACGCGCGATAGACCGCGCGCGACTCCTCGGCGGCCTCCATCTGCGCACGGCGCTCAGGGGTCGCAGCCGCCAGGATGCGCTGGCGCTCTGCGTTCAAAAAGCCACTGAAGGCGACCGTTTCGCTCTCGCGCTCGTAATTAGCACGTCTCACCCATGCTCACCACCTTGGCTCGATCAAGCAGGTCATCGGTAAAGTACCCCAGGTTGGTCGTGGTTATGACCGTCTGGATATCATCGCCGATCAGCCGCAGGAAAGCACCGCGGCGTTCGCCGTCGAGTTCGCTCATCACGTCGTCCAAAAGCAGCAGTGGGGCGGTGCCCAGGACATCGCGAGCCACGGCCACCTCCGCCACCTTCCAGGCCAGAACCAACGTTCGCTGCTGACCTTGGCTGGCAAATGAACGGGCGGAGCGACCCGCCACAGCAAACTCAATCTCGTCGCGATGCGGTCCCACCAACGTCACGCCGCGGCGAATTTCCTCGTCGGCGTGCTCATCAAGGGCAGCCAGCATGCGCTCGTACGCCCAGCCCTTCAGCTCTTCGCGATCATCGACCTGGGGCAAATCCCCCAGCGTGGACGCATAGGACACGTTGGCGGCTTCACCGGACGCCACTTGCCCGTAGGCAGTACGCACATGGCCCGCCAGCCGGTCGAGCAGGGCCAACCGGTGCACGAGCAGAGCCGCGCCCGCGCGGGCAATCGAATCGTTCCACGCGCCGAGCATCTCGCGGCAGCACCAGGCCTCCTTGAGCAAGGCGTTACGCTGGGTCACGCAGCGACCATAGGTGCTCGCAAGATCGGCATAGCGTGCGCTCAGTTGCATGCCAAAGTCGTCGAGGGCGGCGCGGCGCACACTGGCGCCTCGCTTAACCATGTCCAGATGGTCGGGGCAAAACAGCACGCTCGGCAGAACCCCGCGCACACCGGCGGCAGAGCATCTCTTGCCGTTGCGGCTAAACGAGCGTTTACCGTCCTCCGCGCTCAATCCCATATCAAGTACGCGGCCGTCGCCCTCGAGCCTCAGCTCGATCTTGCACGAGCCCACGCCATCATGGACGAGCTCGGCTGCGGTCGGATGCCTAAACGCGGCGCCGCTCGTCAGCAGCTGCAGCGCCTCTATGAGATTGGTCTTTCCCGCCGCGTTGGGTCCCGCAAGTATCGTCACGCCCTCGTCCAGGGCAAGACGATAGCTCTCGAAACTGCGGTAGTGCGCGACGGAAAGATCGCGGGCGAACATGGTCATGGCGCAGCGCTAGATGCGAACCGGCATGACCAGGTACAGGTAGTTGATCTTGTCGTAGGACTTGAAGATGCCCGCCTGCGAGTAGCTCTTGAGCTCCAGCGTGATCTCCTTCTCCTTGGACAGGGCATTGAGGCAGCCGAAGATGTAGTGGTAGTTGAAGGCGATGGTACCCGACTCGCCCTCGGCCTCGACATCGATCGTCTCCTGCGCAAGGTCCTGGTCATTGGAGATGGAGGACAGGCCCATCTGCCCGTTCTCGACATCGATCTCGAACTTGACGGCGGGGTTGGCGCTCGCGATAACGGCCACGCGCTTGAGGGCGGCGTTAAAGGCGGCGACGGCGATCTTGACGCTCGGCACGCACGAATCGGGGATGAGCTGCTTGTAGTTGGGGTACACGCCCTCGATGCGGCGCGACACGTAGGTGGTGTTGCCGGCCTCGAAGACGACTTGGGTGTCGGTAGCCCCGATCATGATGGTCGCCTGGCTGTCCATGATGTTCAGTGCGTCGTTAAAGGCGGCAGCCGGAACGTTGAGCTCAAAGGAGCCTTCGAGGGTCGAGGTCTCGACCTGCGTATCGCACACGGCCAAACGGAAGGAATCGGTCGCCACCAGGCGCACGGTGTTGTTCTCGACCTTCATGTGCACGCCACCCAGGATGGGGCGGGCCTTGTCGGTCGAGGTGACGCGCCACACGCGGCCGACCATCTCGGACAAGATATCGGTCGGCAGTTCCACGGCGCTCTCGATGGCATAGGCCGGAAACTCGGGGAAGTCATTAGCATCAAGCGTGTTCAGGCGGAAAGAGCTCTTCTCGCAACCAATCAGCACCTGGCGCTCGGACAGCTCAAAGGTGACCGGGGCATCGGGGAGGGTCTTGGTGATATTGGAGAGCATCTTACAGGGGATAACCATCTCGCCCTCTTCTTCGACATGCGCCGCGATGCGATGACGGATCGAGATGGTGTAGTTAGAGGTCTGGAATTCCAAGATGCCGTCTTGGGCCTTGACGAGCACGCCCGACAGGATGGGAAGGGTGGATGCCGAAGCGACACCCTTCATAACGACGCCGATGGCTTGTGTAAGCGAGCTCTGGCTGACGGTGAACTTCATCTTTTAATACCTTTCTATAGATATAAATATCTTAATAATAGTAATAGCACTGACGAAACTGTTGATTACTCCCAAAGACGCAGGTCAGACCCAGAAAGAGAATCGACAGCAGCCTGTGTGCAACAGGGGTGGTTTTCCACGTTCAAAACCTGCGCAAAACTTTTCATCACCGCGGGTTGGGTTTTAGACACCTTATGCCCGTGGTTTCGACAAGTTTTCAACAGGTGTCTCTATTTCCCTACGAGCGCAGTGTAATTTTATCGCGCAGCGACTTGAGGTCTTCGGTGACGGTGCGGTCTTCCTGGATCATCTTCTGGACCTTTTTGTAGCTCGTGCTGACGGTCGAGTGGTTGCGGTTGCCAAATTCGGCGCCCACCGCCGTGGTCGTCATTTCGCACATCTCGATGGCCAGGTAGATAGCGATATGGCGTGCTTTGGCGATATTGGCGTTGCGACGCGGGCCGATGAGCTCCTCGTGCGTCACGCCGTACTGCTCTTCGATGACGGACTGAACCGTCTGGACGTTGATCTTTTTGGCCGATGTGTCGAAGTACTGGCTGGCGATGGCGTCGATATCGTCAAAGGTGAGCTCCCCGCCCTCGCGCTCACGGTCGCCCGCCTCGCCGGCGCAGCGCTCGCAAAAGCTCTCGAGTTCGCGGATGTTGGTGCCCGAGACCTCGGCCATGTGTTTAAAGTGCTCGTCGGTCAGGTGTCCGCCGTCGCCCCCATAGGCCGCCAGCAGTGAGTCGTCGCCCGCCTCGGGAGCGGCGACGATGGTGTTCTCGTAATAGCGCTGCAAGATCTTGTATTTCATCTCGTAGCTGGGCTCTGCGACCAGGCAGAGCATTCCGGCGTTGAAGCGGCTGGTCAGACGCTCGTCCATGCTCAGGTCCTTGGGGGCGCGGTCTGCCGCGATGACGACCTTCTTGTTGTTGCGGATGAACTCGTCCATGAGCTGGAAAAAGTAGTCCACACTCGCGCGCTTGCCGATGATGTTTTGGATGTCATCGATGATGAGCACGTCCACGCCGTGGTACGCCTGCATGATGGGGGCGTTGCTCTTCTTTTGACGGTCGAACTCGGTCATCAGGTCGTCCAGATATGCCTGGGAGTTGGCATACTTGACCTTGATCTCGGGCGACTTCTCGGCGAGCTCGTTTTTGATGGCGAGCAGCAGATGGGTCTTGCCCAGCCCCGATTTGCCATAGATGAACAGGGATGTGCATGTGCCGCGCTCGTCCGCGAGGGCGGCAAACTTGAGTGCCGAGCGATAGGCATGGCTGTTCTCGGGGCCGTAGACAAAGTTCTCAAAGGTAAATTTTGAGTTCGCGGCGAGCGGGGCTCCATCCGTATTCTGCTCGGCCGGCACGGTCGGTGCTGGCATGGGTGAAGCGGGGGCCGCAGCTTGCGTGGATTTAGTCGGCGCTCCGCCCTTCATCTGGTTCATCATGCGACGAAAATCGTCGGCCGAGAGCGTGTTCTTGATTGCAATGCCCGAATCCGCGCCCGCCGCTGCGTCGTGAGCGATGGGCATGTGCGTGACGGGTGCGTTCGTTGACGTCGCCGCCGCGCTCGTCAACGGTGCCATTGTTTCACGGGAAACATCGCTGTGCTGGTGCTCGATTGTCGGCACATCGCCTGCGGAGGCCGGCACCGCCGGGGAAGCAGCGGGAGCCGTGGCGGGCGCCGTGGCGGCAGCGGATTCCGTCGCGGCGCCTTGCGGTGCCACGATGTCGAGAGCAATCGGTGCAAAGGCGATTTCTTCCAGATAGGCCTCAATAGTCGGCTGATGCTTTTTGAGCTGCGCGATGGCAAAGCGCGAGGGGGCCTCGATCGTGAGCGTATCTTCGGTCAGGCTTATGGCGCGCGATTGCCCCAGCATGTTGATGAGGCGTGCATCTTGGCCGTCGCGCTGGCAAAAGGCGATGGCATCCCCCAGGATGATGCTTGCTTCCTCGTCCACTGTCTCTCCCGTTCTTTAGCTCTGAGCTCGCACGCGAGCGGCGCCGAGTTCGGTCAGATGGTATTTCTGGCCATGCTTGATGACCAAGCCGGCCTGCGCCAAGTCATTGAGCGTGCGTGACCAAGTGGGGGCCGAGTTTCCAAACGCCCTCGCAAGATCGGTTGCGCCGCACGCTTGATTTTGCGCCAGATAGCCCAGCGCGGCGTTGCCGCGATCGCTTACGAACACGTCCGGTTGTGGCTGTGCATACTGATTTACTGCATTAGGATACATCATTTGAGCTGCTGGTTGTTGAGAACTCTGCGTCGGCGGCATTTGCTGTTGAAAACTTTGAGGCCACTGTTGGTAAGGCTGCGGAGGCGTCTGCTGGGCCCAGGGGTTGTACTGCTGCTGCGGCATCTGCTGGTACGGCTGCTGATATCCCTGCTGGTACTGCTGCGGGAACTGCTGGCCATACCCCAGTGGCGGCATCTGCTGATATGGATATCCCTGTTGGTACGGCTGATAGCCCATTTGCTGGCCACCCGGCGCCCCCGTCGCCTGCTGCATTGCTGCTGCATCCTGATCAGCCAGCGGCATGGCCGCTGGCATGTTTGGCGGCATCGACATAGATGCCGCCTGGGGTGCTTGTGTGGGAAGCATTCCGGGCTGCTGCATCTGTCCCACGGGGGGCTGCATCTGCTGCGTTGCCACGGGCTGCTGCGCAAAAGCTCCCGGCAGGGGATATGTGGGCTGCTCCGTCTCGGGCCGCACGGCAGCGCCGCGTCCGCCGGCACGCTCGATTTCCTGCACGCGTTTAGGGTTCAGGCTTACCGTAACCACGGTGCCGTTGCCCATGTTGTCCTCGATGGATACGGCACCGCCGGCGTTTTCCAAATACTCCTGCACCATGGGAAACCCTGCTCCGGTTCCACGGATATAGCGCTTCATCTTGCTGTTTGCGCTGGTAACGCCAAAGTCGAAAGCACGTTCCTTGTCGTCGATGCCGGGTCCTTGGTCAGCAAAGCGGATGGTGTCTCCGCCGTCCAGAATCGAGATGATGGGCTCGGCAAAGTGTGCGTGGATAAAGTTTTCGACAATCTCGCGGATGACCATGAGCGAGATATGGCCACCTTGTTCTTTCATGCACTGGTAGACGGTGTTGGTCGTCTCTTCCAAATACGTGCGGACATCTTGCGGATCAATGACGATCACCCGCGGTGTCGACAGCATGTCGTCATAGACGGCGATGCGCGCGGCGTACATGGCTTTTGGCGCCTGCGTGGTCGCCTGCTCGCCTTCCGCACGCTCTTCGCGCACGCCGGTGATGTGCTCGTTGTCGGGTGCCGGGTCTCCGGAATCGACCATGGTGTAAAAGTCGTCAGACATGCCGCTCGCAATCTTTCAAAAGGTTTCGAACAAATAGTAGCTCACCGTGCAACGTTTCTCATCTTTCGACAACTTTTCAAAACTTGTTGAAAACTTTGGAAAACGGGCGAAAAGTTCTCAACATTGCCAACATGAACTGTTGAAAACTCGATGAAATATCGTGAAAGGTTGCCATGAGGCGCAAATATCGGTAGCGCTTATGGGGGAACCGTGTGAACTGCGCTACCTTTTACCTTTGATTTCTAGACATTTGTCCATTGATATCCCTACAATCTTCAAGC
>DAWBYD010000242.1:0-4117 GCA_052278285.1 Collinsella sp.
ACAGTCCTGCGCAAGACGAAGGCCACATTAAGTGGCCTTCTTTGCGTGCGGAACTCGCGATGAACCTTATATGCCTCCGCCTGGACAGACTCCCTGATGTTGGGGCGTGGCTTGTCTTGGGTGTATCGCCGAACATATATAAGTTGAAGGCCACGTTATGTGGCCTTCTTTGTTTGCGGAAAGTGTGTCCCGGAATTCTTGTCTGGAATGGGATGCAGTTTCCACTTGGGACCCGATTGGGAAAGTGTGTCCCACTATTCAGCTGGATTCCGGGATGTATTTTCCGGTTGAGGCTCGTTGGGAAAGTGCGTCCCACTTTGGGGGCTGATTCTGGGACGTGGTTTCCGGTTGGCTCTCATTGGGAAAGTTCATCCCATTTCTCGGCCTAATTATGGGACGCAGTTTCCCGTTGAGGACCCTTTGGGAAAGTGCGTCCCGGTCTGGGCGCTCAAACTGGGATGGATTTTCCGGATGAGGGCTTGACGGAAAATGTGTCCCGTTCCGGGCGCTAATTGTGGGATGCAGTTTCCGCTTGCGGAGTCTCCACTCAACAGAAAACCCGGGTGGCCTGTTTTTTGGCTACCCGGGTTTTTGGGTTGTCGATATGTTCGACTGGCTACTAGTGGGTCTTGCGGCGCTTGATCAGCATGATGAGGGCTATCACTACGAGCGTTGCTCCCGCTGCTGCTGCGGTGGCGACTAGGGCGAATGTTTGGTCGCCGGTGTTTGCGAGGTTCTTCGCTGTGGTCGTAGTCTTGACCTTGGTGTCGGTCTTAGCTCCGTTGTCGGACTTGGGCTTGTCCGGGTTCGTCGGGGTCTCAGGAGTCTCGGGGTCCTTTGGGTCGTCGGAATCGGTTGGGCCGGCGGTGTTTACCAGCGTATGGTCCAGGAACTTCTTGGCGCCCGCACTTGCCTGTGAGAACAGGCGGCGCGTGCGGATCGGGGTGGCGTTCACCGTTGTGGGCGCCGTCTCCTCGGCCTCGATATTCACGAGCGTCGTGCCGGTGTCGAGGCCCACGTCGTTGTATCCCACGTGGCAGTAATACTGCGCACCGTCATCGTCTGCGGTCAGGTCAATCTCGAGCTTTGAGGCCGTTCCAGCCGCGAGGTTGCCATCGGCACCCACGAGCTTAAACTCTGTCTCGCCGCGGCCCTTGCGGTACCACATATAGGTCGGTGCCAGCCCTGTTTCGCTATCGTCGGCACCGAGTTGCTTCACATGGCCAATCGCCGAGAGCGTCAGGTGGCTTCCCGCCGCGCGCTCAACCGAAGAGTCGTATCCAAGATCCGACCCCTCCGCAGCATCCGCCGCAGGTCCGCTCACGGTCATCGTCATGCCATCGGGCATGGTCTTGACCGTGATGATTGCCGAGCGAATACCTGTTTCGGTCGTGGATCCATTCTTAACGGCGGCGATGGCGAATCGATACTCCGTATTGGGCTGCAGCCCATCCCACTTGAGCGAGGTCTGCGTGTTGTCGGCAATCTTCCAGCTATTGACGACCGCATCCGCCGCATTGCTCTGCAGCATGCCCACGCCGTAGCTAAAGCCACTCTTGTTTGCGAGTACATCGTCCCAGCTAAACGTAACGCTGGTCGAATCGACGGCGTTTGCCGTAAAGCCCGTCACGGCCGGCGCGTCGGGCATCTCGACGTCCTTAACGTCATAGCCCACGATCCAGAACTGGTCGGTGTCCTTGGTGCCGAGCTTGTCGCCCGAGTCTGCCTCGAACTTGTCGACATCCACCGCGTTGACGCCCAGACGCCACACAAAACCGTACTTGCCCTGCGCGGCCTCGGGCAGGTTGTCGACGGTGCCGCCGTATTCGGTCGATTCACTCGAGGAGTTACCCGTAGTAAAGCCGGCGTTGGCACCAAAGCACAGGCCGCCAAACAACTCGTGCTTTGCGAGCTTCGCGCCCATGACAACGCTGCCGTTCAGCGTCAAGCCGAGCTCGAGCTCCTGCTCCTTGCCCTCCTCGACTTCGATGGTCTGCTCAATGCTCGCCCCCGACTGCGCGGCGGCGCCGTTAAACCCATCGTGCGTGTAGGCGCGCGTTACGCCAGGCTTGCCCAGGCCAAAGGAATCCCCAACGGGAGTCTCGCCGTTGAGCGTCGTTTGATAGGTTCCGGGTTCTCCCGACCGGTTGGTCAAAAAGTAGCTGAGCGGCGTCATGTTGTGCTGCTTGGCAACGCGGTCATAGGCCTCGACATTAACGACCGAGGTCTGCGCGCCGAGCGACACGGGCGCCGCCATCACGCCCTTGCCGCCAGTTTCCTCATTTTCGATCTCATACTCGTAATAGACCATCGGAATCGTGTAGAGCACGGCTTTGTCGCCTTCGCCGGCATGCGACTCATAACTTACGCTGGCGCTGACCGTGCGCTCGCTCCGGTAGTCATAGCATCCCTCGGCGGCAAAATCGACTGAAGCATTCATCGCCACCAGGGGCGGACCGGTCTGTACCTCGACGGCAACGCCCAACTCGGCGCCAATAGTGCCGCCGTGAATCTGCCCTGTGCTCGTGCCTTCGCCATATTCCGTACCGCCCAACACCAGATAGCCGTATGCCTGCTCCAGATCCTCAACATAGGGAGCATCCTGCAGCACGGCAAGCACGCGCGGGTTGGTATAGACCTTGTAGCGGTCCTTGTACGTGATCTTGACGCTGTCGTTGTCGACATCGGGCAGCGCGAGCGAGATAAATGTGCCGTAGGTAGTGCCGCGACGGTTGCTCTCGCTAATCACCTGCTCCTCGCCGCGGCGCACCTTTCCGTTCTCGTCGAGCGAAAAATGCGAGGCGGTCATCCAATAGTAGTCATCGTTCTTGCGCAGGTCCTCGTCGCGGTGCTTGCCCACCACGGCGATAAAGCTCTCGTTATAGCGGTCCGAACCCGAGACGCTGCCCGCCTTGACGTCGCTGATCCACACCTGCTCTATACCCTTGTGGTCATGCTTGTTGCTGCTGTTGTATTGCTGACCGCTCATGCTCATGGTTCCGACCATGGACCCCAAGCCCTGAGCCCCGCTCCGTGCCGTGTTGCAGGCAAAGTCGCGGAACACATCGCCGCCCACGAGCACCTCGTCGACCGCCAGCTGCTCGGACAGGCCGGCAAGGTTGGCAGTGGCAAGGGCAATAGGCGCCAAGGTGCACGGATAGCGCTTATCCTGAGCGCTATCCTTCCATGCGCTGTTGGGCACATGCATCAGCCCATAGGAGGCGAGGAGCCCGTCTCTGTATTCCTTGCAATCGGAAAGCTTGAACTCGCCAGACTCCGAGTCAAAATACGCGTAGCGGTACAGCGCGCCGTACAGCCCCCTGCTGCCGTCAGAAGCGCCGTAATCAAAAGCGCTGCGTTGCCAGTCATAGCCCGCAAGAATAAGGCCCGTGACGGTTTCACCCGTCTTCTTTCCTTCTTCATCGTAGGCGGCAAACGTGCCGAACGTTGCATTCGCAGCGACCATGGTCTTGCCGTTCGCGGAGAGGGAGATTGCGCCCGCGTCGCCCAGAGCATCGACATGGACGAGCGCACCCTTGGATGCATCCCACGAAAACAGCTCGCAATGCGTCGACTTATCAATATTCTTCTTGCCGTAGGGTGCCGAGACCACGATGGCGAGGTCATCGCAAAAATCGCGATCGAGGTCGCCGGCCGCTAGCGAAACGACAGGAGCTGACTGAAGCTGCGTCCAGGAGCCGTTCCCGCCCTTGTTGTGCGTGGTGTAGTCCGCGGCGTTACCGGCATCGATCTTGACGACGCTTTGCTTCCAGTTGCCGCCCTCCAAGTCATACATGTCGACTACAGCCTTGCGCACGCCGTTCTCGTCGACATAGCAGCCCGCGTAGACAAAAAGCTCGTCGACGCCGTCGCCATCGACATCGCCCGCCTCGACATCAAAGACGGCGTCGTGCTCTTGCAGGTAACCGGCATCCAGGTACTTAAAACGGCCTTCGTACATCATATTAGTGTTGACCGTCACCGGCAGGTGTGTGTCGAGAGTGCGCGTACGCCCGTTGCTAAACGAGTAGAGGACCAGCTCAACCTTTCCGGCGTATGACTTGCCGTCAATCGTCGTGGAGGAACTGTCGCCGTAGGCCTGTCTCTTATACACATC
>DAWBYD010000243.1:0-2741 GCA_052278285.1 Collinsella sp.
ACGCAGTTCTGCGACGAAAAAGTTGCAGATACCCCTTGTTTTTTCCGCCCGATTCTGTTACAATTCGGGTACACTAATCTTTCATGGAGGGACATTTGTTCATGAGTTATGTTGACGAGACCCTTGCCCGGGTCAAAAAGCAAAATCCCGACCAGCCCGAATTCAATCAGGCGGTCTATGAAGTTCTGGAATCTCTGCGCCCCGTAATTGAGAAAAACGAGGATGCTTACCGCCGTGACGCTCTGCTGGAGCGCCTGACCACCCCCGAGCGTGCCATCCTGTTCCGGGTTCCCTGGGTGGACGACAAGGGTCAGGTTCAGGTGAACAACGGCTATCGCGTCCAGTTCAACAGCGCCATCGGACCCTACAAGGGCGGTCTGCGCTTCCATCCCAGCGTTACCTTAAGCGTCATCAAGTTTCTGGGCTTTGAGCAGGTGTTCAAGAACAGCCTCACCGGTCTGCCCATCGGCGGCGGCAAGGGCGGTTCCGACTTTGACCCCAAGGGCAAGTCCAACAACGAGATCATGCACTTCTGCCAGTCCTTCATGACCGAGCTCTATCGCCACATTGGCCCCAACACCGACGTTCCCGCCGGCGACCTGGGCGTTGGCGGCCGCGAGGTTGCCTACCTGTTCGGTCAGTACAAGCGCCTGACCAACGAGTGGACCGGCGTCCTTACCGGCAAGGGCCTTTCCTTTGGCGGCTCGCTCGCCCGTACCGAGGCCACCGGTTACGGTCTGGTCTACTTTGTGGACGAGTACCTCAAGAGCCGCGGCGACTCCTTCGAGGGCAAGAACGTCGTCGTTCACGGCTCCGGTAACGTCGCTATCTACGCGGTCCAGAAGGTCGCCCAGCTCGGCGGCAAGGTGCTCGCCTGCTCCGACACCCATGGCTGGGTCGAGGATCCCGACGGCATCGACTACACCGTGCTCGAGCATGTCTACAACAAGAAGCGCTCCGGCCACGACAAGGGCGTTACGCTCGCCATGTACGTTGACGAGAAGCCCAACGCCGTGTGGCACGAGGGCGACGGCCGCGGCGTGTGGCAGCTGCCCTGCGACATCGCGCTGCCCTGCGCTCGCGAGAACACGCTGCTGCTCGAGGACGCCCAGGCGCTCGTCGCCAATGGCTGCAAGGTGGTCGGCGAGGGCGCGAACATGCCCACGACCATCGAGGCCACGACTTACTTCCAGAAGAACGGCGTCGCCTTTATGCCCGGTAAAGCTGCCAACGCCGGCGGCGTGCTCGTGTCCGGCCTGGAGATGAGCCAGAACGCCGAGCACCTGTCTTGGACCTTCGAGGAGGTCGACGGCAAGCTCGAGCAGCTCATGCGCGGCATGTTCCACAACGTGGACGACACCGCCAAGGAGTACGGCGAGGAGGGCAACTTCGTCATGGGCGCCAACATCGCCGGCTTCCTGAAGGTCGCCGATGCCATGCTCGCCCAGGGCGTCTGCTAAATCTTCGCTCGACATAGCATGCGATAAGGCTCCCAGCTATCTGGCTGGGAGCCTTTTCTATTCCGGAGGACTCCTCATAACTTGCGGTGATATACGGACTGTTTTGCGTTCCAGAACGGCTAATCAGTCCGTATATCACCGCAAGTTATGTATGGGTGGGTGGATTTTGTCCTAAAACGGTGTGCGGCCCCTCGTTTGGTACACTTAAACGTACTGGACAAGTGGAGAGATGGGGGAGAACGTGCTCAAGTTCGGTACCTACGTCCGTGTTGGAAACGCGGCCGAAGCCTATGAGCTCTTACAGAAGAACCGCAACAACAAGATTGTGGGCGGCGGCATCTGGATGCGCCTTGGTTCGCGTCGCGTGGCGACGGCGATTGACCTTTCGGCCTGCGGACTCGATCAGATCGAGGAGACCGAGACCGAGTTTCGCATCGGTGCCATGTGTACCCTGCGCCAGCTCGAGCGCCATGCCAGGCTCAACGCGCTTGTCAACCATGTCTTTGAGTTCGCCGTCCACGATATCGTGGGCGTGCAGCTGCGCAATACCGCTACGGTGGGCGGCAGCATCTACGGTCGCTTTGGCTTCTCGGACGTTCTCTCCGCCTTTCTCGCGCTCGATTCCTATGTTGAGCTGACGGGGGCAGGCCGCGTGCCGCTCGCCGAGTTCGTGAACATGGGTTACGTTCGCGACGTGATCGAGCACATCGTAGTCGTTAAGCACGATTACCGTGCAAGCTACGAGGCCGTGCGCAAGGCCGCGACCGACTTCCCCTCCTTAAACGTCACTGCCGCCTGGTGGGACAACAGCTGGCATGTCACCGTGGGCGCCCGCCCGCTGCGCGCGACCCTGCTGCAGGGCGAGGCATGTGGCCTTACTGCCGAGCAGCCTTCCGAGGACGAGCTGCGCGTCCTGGCTGCATCCGTGCGTGCGCTGAGCTACGGCACCAACCTGTGGGGCTCGGCAGACTACCGCCGCTGCATCTCGGCCCCGTTGGCGATTCAGGCCGTGCGCCGCGCCGCCGGCATCGAGCTTTCGGCCGCGCTTGCCCGCGAGCTCGAGGGCGTGCAGATTCCTAAGTTCGCCACGGACGAGTATTCCTGCCGCCGCGTGCCCGGCGTCGATTCTAGCGAGGTGCGCTAATGGCTGCCAAACTCATCGATCTTTCCTTTACGCTCAACGGCCGTAAGGTCAAGGTCCAGATTGCCCCCGACACCATGCTCTTTGCACTTTTGCGCGAGCAGGGTTGCGCGTCGGTGCGCTGTGCCTGCGAAACCACC
>DAWBYD010000244.1:0-3550 GCA_052278285.1 Collinsella sp.
CGCCCGGTCGCGGCGGCACGGGACGGATCAGGCAATGCTTGGTGTAGCCGATCAGATCGCGGCGGCCGGCCTTCTCCAGCGCCTCACGTACCAGCTTGTAGTTCTCGGGCTTGCGATACTGGATGAGCGCGCGTTGCATAGCCTTCTCGTGCGGGTCGCGCGCCACGTAGATCGGCTCCATGGTGCGCGGGTCCACGCCGGTGTAGTACATGCAGGTCGACATGGTGGACGGCGTAGGGTAGAAGTCCTGCACCTGCTCGGGCATGTAGCCCATGTCGCGCACGGCCTCGGCAAGGTCCACGGCTTCCTTCATCGTCGAGCCGGGGTGGCTCGAGATCAGATACGGCACCACGTACTGCTTGAGTCCGTACTCGCGGTTCAGGCGCTCAAATTTGCGACAGAACGCATCGTAGACGGCGCGGCTCGGCTTGCCCATCACGGAGAGCACCGCGTCGCTCACATGCTCGGGCGCCACGCGTAGCTGGCCCGAGACATGGTGCTCCAGCAGCTCGCGCAAAAACTCGTCCGAGGCATCGGCCATAGTGTAGTCAAAACGGATGCCGCTGCGGACGAAGACCTTCTTGACGCCCGGCAGCTGGCGTAGGTCGCGCAGCAGCTGCGTGTAGCCGCTCTCGTCGACCACCATGTTCTTGCACACGCTCGGCCATAGGCAGCGCTTGTTCTTGCACACGCCGTGCTTGAGCTGCTTGTCGCAGGCGGGACGGCTAAAGTTGGCCGTCGGTCCGCCTACGTCGTTGATGTAGCCCTTAAACTCGGGATCGCGCGTGAGCAGCTCGGCCTCGCGCATGATCGAGTCGTGGCTGCGCATCTGCAACACGCGGCCCTGGTGGAAGGTGAGGGCGCAAAACGAGCACTCGCCAAAACAGCCGCGGTTGGAGCTGATCGAAAACTTGATCTCGGCAAAGGCCGGCACGCCGCCCGCCGCGTCGTAATCGGGATGCCAATCGCGTGCGTAGGGGAGTTCGGCCACCTCGTCCATCTCGTCGGTGGTGAGTGTCGTCGACGGCGGGTTTTGCACCACATAGACGCTGTTGGGATAGGGCTCTACCAGGCGATGGCCGGTGATGGGGTCCATATTCTGCTGCTGCACGTTAAAGCTGCGCGCGTAGTTGAGCTTGTCGGCGGCAAGATCGTCCCAGCTGGGCAGCAGGTCGTAGTCGTAGACATCGTCGAGCGAGTTGGTGCGGTAGACGGTGCCGTTGATATAGGTAATCTGGTCGACGGGCAGTCCCGCGTCGAGCGCGTCGGCGAGCTCGACAATCGCGTGCGCGCCCATGCCGTAGATGAGGATGTCGGCGCCCGAGTCGAGCAGCACCGAGCGCTTGAGCTTGTCCTGCCAGTAGTCGTAGTGGGCCAGGCGACGCAGGCTTGCCTCGATGCCACCGATAATGATGGGGGCGTCCTTAAACGTCTGGCGGATGAGGTTGCCGTAGACCGTGACGGCGCGATTGGGACGGCGCCCCTCTTCGCCACCGGGGGTATAGGCGTCGGTGTGGCGGCGATGCTTGGTCACCGAATAGTGGTTGACCATAGAGTCCATGTTGCCGGCACTGACGAGACAGCCTAGGCGCGGCGCGCCGAGCACGGTGATGCTGGCGGGGTCGGTCCAGTCGGGTTGGCAGATGATGCCCACTTTGTAGCCGTGCGCGTCGAGGACGCGGCTGATGATGGCCATGCCAAAGCTGGGATGGTCCACGTAGGCGTCGCCGCAGATGTAGACAAAGTCGCACTGGTCCCAGCCGCGTGCATCCATGTCGGCTCGACTGACGGGGAGGAATTTATCGCGGCCCGGGCGCCAGGGGCGGGCGGGCGCTGCCGGGGTATGAGCGGCGTGGCCGCCCTGGGCCTTGCCGCCACGCTTTTGCTGCTGGCCCTGTTTGCCCTGCTGACTGCGCTGGTTGTTCTGAGCGTGCTGAGGCTTTTTTGCCACGATCCCTCCCGGTGTTTGTATGCTGCACGTAATTGTAACCAGTCTTTTTGGGGCGGGGCTAAAAAGACTGGGGGAGTACATGAGCTGGTGAGTGAGAGCGTCGCTGAGCCAGTCGTTTGTTTCCAGACTGTGTATCTGCGCGTTGGAGAACCCGTCTCGCGCGCACGCCATGTTGTCAATGGGTTACAGTATGAACGGCGGTTATGTTTCCGCCAACGCACGAGAGGGTCGTCAACAAGGAGGATGCACGACGATGCAGCGTGCCAAACAGATATCGGAGTCCATCGAACTGGGCATTATCCTGGCGCTCGCCGGTGGCTTTATGGATGTGTATTCGTACATTGGGCGCGACCATGTTTTCGCCAACGCGCAGACGGGCAACATCCTGCTTGTGGGCGTGAGCATTTCGGAGGGCAATTGGGTGCTGGCGGGACGCTATTTCTTCCCCGTGGTGTCGTTTGCCGTGGGCATTATGCTTGCCGACCTGGTGCACGAGCGGTTTGGCAGCGTGATCCACTGGCGTCAGGTGACGGTGTTCTTTGAAGCCGTCATCTTGCTGGGCGTGAGCTTTATCCCCGGTGGCGGTTACAACCTGCTCGCCAACTGCCTTACCTCGTTTGCCTGCGGCATGCAGGTCGAGAGCTTCCGCAAGATCCACGGTCACGGCATCGCTACGACCATGTGCATCGGCAACTTGCGCAACGCGCTGCAAAACGTGGACGATTACATCATCACCCACAGGCGCGGCTTTTTGGAAAACGGCCTGCTGTACTTTGGCGTGATCTTTACCTTTGTGTTTGGCGCCGTGTTGGGCAACTGGTGTATTGAGCGCATGGGCCTGCACGCCATCGTCGTGGCGAGCTTGCTGCTGTTTGTCGCGTTTGCCATCATGTTCATCGACCGCGAGCGCGACTTGCGCTTACGCTGGAAGGTTGCGGCCGAGGCTTGGAAAGAGGGCTGCCGAAAGTAACCGAATGCGGCAAAGGGGCTGTCCCTTCGCCGCATTATTTTTCATCATCTGTTGAAACGCTTTAAATAGTTTGACGTTCTCACGCGTTTTTTGTTTCAAAAGCGTTAGGATGGGACTCATAGCGTGGGGCGTAATGGATGCCCCGCACACGATGGGAGGCTATCAATGGCTAATCGTTTCGTTCTCAATACCATCTCTTATCATGGTTCCGGCGCCATCAAGGAGATCCCCGGCGAGCTCCAGCGTCGCGGCTACAAGAAGATCTTCGTCTGCTCCGACCCCGATCTGGTCAAGTTTGGCGTTACCGCTAAGGTGACCGACGAGCTCGACGCCGCCGGCATCGCTTGGAGCCTCTACTCCGAGATCAAGCCCAACCCCACGATTCAGAACGTCAAGGACGGCGTCGAGGCCTTCAAGGCCGCCGAGGCTGACGCTATCGTGACCATCGGTGGCGGCTCCTCCATGGACACCGCCAAGGCCATCGGCATCATCATCAACAACCCCGAGTTCGCCGATGTCCGCAGCCTCGAGGGCGTTGCTCCCACTAAGAACCACGCCGTGTTCACCATCGCCGTGCCGACGACCGCCGGTACCGCTGCCGAGGTGACCATCAACTACGTCATCACCGA
>DAWBYD010000245.1:0-6655 GCA_052278285.1 Collinsella sp.
ACCAGCAAGACCGGCAAGCGCGACTTCTACACCTGCTGCCGCCTGGACATTTTGGACGCCGTTGCGTGCGAGCCGGTTAGTGCCGCCGAGGAGCGCGCCGCCATCGAGGAACACACGCAGGTCATTTGCTAGCTAGCGCTGCAGGCGATACTTCTGCCCCCTGCCGGCGTGGGGATTACCGCTTCACGCTGACGCGCAAATGTGCTCGGGCCAAGTATTCAGCTTGTGGGCTAGACCAGGCGGGCGTAGTCCTGTGACTGATGAAAGATGTGGGCGATATAGATTGTTTCGTGCTCAAACTTATAAAGGCACACGTAGTTGTTGACGGGAAACGATCGGTAATTACGTGCCGCCAGCTCTTGCATGTGCGAGAGGGGACGTAGGAGCGGCTGCTCGCGAAGCAGATCAAGCTGATATTCAAACTCAGCGACAAAATTGCCTGCTGCGCGCGGATTCTTGAGGATTTGGGCAAGGTATCCGACGATACTCTCGTACTCATATCGCGCGCTTTTGAGGATTACGACGTTATAGGTCATATTTGTCTCGTATCGAAGCCGCGAAGGATTCGTAATCGCTGTAGTCGCCTTGCGATATTTCGTCTTCTGCCAACATCATACGAGACAGTAGTTTTGCCTTGGCGATTTCTTCTTGCATGAGGCGATACTGGTCGCTGCTGATGCAGTGCATGGCCTCGTAGCCGTTCTTGGTTACGGTGACGTCGCGCTCAGACTCAACAAGCGTAGTGAATGCAGCAGTGTCCTTCATATCTCGGACGGGCACACAAGCTGACATGGGTACCTCCTTTGCGTTGGGACACAATTGTACCACGGTGTGTCCATGCGGACGATACCGTCGAATCGTCTCAATCTGTAACAGTTGGGATCGAAAAACTCGGCTAGATGTTACAGATTGAGATTAAAGGGATTGACCTGTGGCGTTTGTCTCGATCTGTAACAGTTAGACGGTTAAAAGTGGGCTACGTGTTACAGATTGAGATCTTTCAGCCCTGGTCGCCCGTTCGTCTAAATCTATAACAGTTAGGATTGAAAATCCCTGCTAGATGTTACAGATCGAGACAAACGGCCTGCTCGGGCCGAGCCAAAAAAATCGGCCGCATGCGAACCCGTGGAGGGATTCGTATGCGGCCGACGGGTGGCATGCGGCTGAAATTAGGCCATGAGCAGGCCGGTCTCCGCGACGTTCTTGTACCAGTACGCGCTCGCCTTGGGATAGCGCTGCTGGGTCTCAAAGTCGATGTAGAACAGGCCATAGCGCTTGTTATAGCCGTTGGTCCAGGAGAACTGGTCCTGCAGCGACCACACAAAGTAACCGTCGACGTTTACGCCGCCGTCGATTGCCTTGAGGATCCATGCGAGATGCTGACGCATGTAGTCGATGCGAGGGGCGTCGTCGATAAAGCCGTCCTCAAAGTCGTCCTTATAGCCCATGCCGTTCTCGGTGATGTAGATCTTCTTGTAGTTGGGGTAATCGTTCTTAATGCGGAGCAGCAGGTCGTAGAGGCCCTCGGGATAGATAATCCAGTCCCAATCGGTGGTGGGTACGCCTTCGCGCACGCATGACTCGCCCACGCCCTTGAGGAACCAGCGCGAGGAGCCCTTGTCGCCGGTGCCATTGTGGTTGATGTCGTTTTCGCCTTCGGCGGCACGCAGGAACTGGCACTTGTAGGTGTTGACGCCCAAGCAATCGTTGTAGGGGAGCGCGGCGGTCAGCGCGGCGATGTCCTCGTCGCGGACGTCGAGCTCGCCGCCGGCGATATGGGCCAGCTTGGTCGCAGCCTCCATGGTGTCAGCTGCATAGTGGCCGCGGAAGGTGGCGTCGAGTACCCAGCGGTTGTTGATGACGTCGGCCATGCGAGCTGCCTCGCAGTCGGCGGCGTTGTTGGGATCGAGGGGATACTTGGGCTCCAGGTTCTGGACAATGCCGATCTCGCCCTCAAAGCCGCCCTCATGGAAGGCAACGACAGCCTTGGCGTGGGCCACCATCATGTTGTGCATGAGCTGGAAGGCCTTGTCCAGGCGATACTTCTCGCCGTGCGGCCAGTTGCCGACGATAAAGCTGCCCTCGGCGGTCGCGGGAATCTCGTTAAAGGTGAACCAGTGCTTGACCTCGGTGAACTCGGCAAAGCAGAACTTGGCGTACTCGACAAAGGCGTCGATCGTCGTGCGCGTCAGGAAGCCCTCGCCGCCGTTCTGGTAAAAGGCCTCGGGCGTATCGAAGTGATCGAGCGTGACATAGGGGGTAACGCCGGCTTTATTGCAGGTGGCGAAAAGCTCGTGATAGAAGGCGACACCCTCGGGGTTGATCTCGCCAGTGCCGCTGGGGAAGATGCGGCTCCAAGCGATGGAGACGCGGATACCGTTGATGCCAAAACGCTGGCACAGGTCGATATCGACCGGATACTTGTTGTAGAAATCGCTTGCGGGGTCGGGGGAGAAGCGACCCTGGGCAGCCAGGAAATCGTCCCAGGGCACTTTGCCCTTGCCGTGCGTGCGGGTCTCGCCTTCAACCTGGTAAGCAGCGGTGGCGCCGCCAAACACAAAGCCGTCGGGGAACTGCATGGGGTTGGTCATGAGTCATCCTTTCTGTGGGATTCGAATAGGGAGAGGTGCCCGAACTGGGGATCCGGGCACCAACAGAGGGAGGAACCTAGTCGAGGTTCTCGCGGAGCCACTTGATGGCGCCAGCGGGGTCGCGAGTAAGGTCGATATATTCCTTACCGCGCGGGGCGAGCAGCTTAATGCCCAGGCGATCGGTGTCGGCCTTCATGTCGTTGTAGTAGCTACGGACCTGCGGGGCAAGCACGATAACGTCGTACTGATCCATGATGGCAGTGTGCTGGCCATAGGCGCCTGCGGAGGAAGCGATGTTCTCTCCGGTCTGCGCGGCACCTTCCTTGATGGCGTTGGCAAGCATGGCAGAGGTGCCGGCGCCGGCGCACAGGACGAGGACCTTCAGACCGTCGACATCCTTCTTAGCGGATGCATCGGCAGCGGGCTCGGGCTGATCGGCGACAGGCTTGCTGTCAGCGGCAGCGGCGGTCGGCTCGACGGCAGCGGTGGCCTGCTCGACAGCGGGCGCAGAGGTGCTGGCGGCGATGGTGGCAGCACCATCGGACTCGAGACCCAGCTCGGCGGCGCGCTCGGCTTCCTGGTCGCAGAGCAGCTTATCGTATGCCTTCAAGAACGGCAGGTAGATGATGGCGTCCAGCAAGATGATGATCGCGACAAATACCAGGGCGATAAGCTGGAAGTTTGTAGTGATGAAGATGCCGATGGGGGCAGGGGTAGCCCAAGGCACCACGAAGGAGAAGCCGTTCATGCCCACGTTGTCGATAAAGAACTTGGCAACACTCACGTTGACGCAGCCGGCGGCAACAAAGGGGATGAGCATGTAGGGGTTAAGGATCATCGGCGCGCCAAAGAGCAGCGGTTCGTTGACGGCGAAGGCAACAGGAACAATCGAGGCCTTGCCGACGGCTTTGAGCTGTTTGGACTTCATAAAGAGAATCAGCAGAAGCGGCACGATGAACGTGGCGCCGGTGCCGCCGAACTCACCCACGAGCGACATGTTAAAGGTGAGGGAGTGGGCGGGGTGGCCACCGGCCAGCAGAACCTGCAGGTTCTCGGCCTGGTTGGCAAGACGGATGGGGTCGATGCCCGGCTGGACAATCGAAGGGCCGTGGACGCCGATGAACCAGAAGAACGCGGTGGCCGCCTGAATAAGGATGAGTCCGGGGTAGGTCTCTGCCGCAGTGAAGAGCGGGGAGAGCAGTTTGATAAGCAACTCGGAGAACGGAACGCCCATGAGGTTGCGCACAACGACATCGACGATGCCGCAGATGATGACAGCACCGCCAAAGGGGATGATGTCGCGGAAGTTCTGAGCGATGGCGCCCGGGACCTCCTTGGGCAGCTTAATGGTCAGATCGCGCGAGACGCAGAATTTGTAGACCCACACGGTAATGAACGCGGCGATATAGGCCGAGAACAGACCGCGCGTGCCCATGCTGGTGCAATCGAAGACCGAAAGTTCGGAGCCGTTGAACTTGGTGGTGAACTGCGTGACTGCGAGCAGCAGCATGCTGCACTGGGCGGCCACCATGGTGGAACCGTCGTTGAGCACTTTGCCGGCGGGCATACGACGGTTCATGGATGCCGTGAAGTTCTTGGCAGTGGTGCCGGCAACCATGATGCCCATGACGCCCATGGTGAAGTTGTACAGCTTGTTGCACCAGTCGATGAGCGGCTGGGGCAGCGTGATGCCGACAACGCCGGGAAGGGTGGCAATGAGCAGAAAGATCGAAGAGGTGAGGACAATGGGCATGCACCCAAGGAATCCGTCCTTGATGGCCTGGAGGTAGATGTTCCTCGAGATCTTCTCAAAGAACGGTTGATGCTTTTCGAGCATCTTTACGATGGCGTCCATAGAGCTCCTTTGCTGCTTGATGCGCGATGCATGTGGATGGAACTGGTCGTCGATGGATGGTCAGGACTGCCCGGAAACCTTCCTGCTTAAGGAAGGCATTGCGAAATGACAACGTTGTCATTTCGTTAATGACAACGTAAGACATTTTTGGAAGAGCAACAAGGATATACGGGTGAGCGGTCGATATTGTTCGGTAAACGGTTGATTTATCAGTCAGGCAGGTAGTGTATGCTAGAACGCAAAAACAAGCGATGTAAAACCGACTGGAGAAGCAGTGGCAACGATGGACAAGAAAAATGTCTCAATGAATGATGTGGCGATTGCCGCTGGTGTTTCTCTCAAGACGGTTTCGCGCGTGATTAACGAGCCCGATAGCGTGCGAGAGTCGACACGCGATAAGGTCCATGCGGCCATGGAGGCGCTCGGGTTTCGAGCCAACTTTGCCGCGCGTTCGCTCAAGTTGGGCCGTTACGGGTGCATCGGCGTCGTGCTGTTCCACTTGTCGGGCGGTGCCGTGGACATGATCGACGGTATCGCCGATGCCGCCGAAGAGCGAGGCTTTGCTCTTACGATGATCAAAAAGCGGGCGGGGGAGAAGATGACCCTTGCCGAAGCGGCGCGTAGAATGTCGCAGCTCCCCGTCGACGGCATGATTTTCAACCTGCGCCAGATGGTCGATGACTTTGATACCTTTGAGGCGCCGAAAGACCTCAAGACGGTGATTATCACACCGATGGAACATCCTACCTGCTCTACCGTCAGTGACGACCAAGAGGGCGGCGCGCGCATGGCGTGCGAGTACTTCTTGAACCACGGGCACAAGAACGTGTACTTCGTCTCTGGTAAGAAAGAATCACTGTCGAGCCAGTGCCGTATGAAAGGTTGGCGAGCGGCACTCGAGGCACGTGGCATTGAGCCGCCCGAGCCTCTGCAAGGCGATTGGAATGCGGATAGTGGCTATGCCGCGGGCCTTGTGCTTGCCGATAAGCCCGATTGCACGGCGGTCCTCGCTGCTAACGACTGCATGGCAAACGGCGTGATGATGGCTCTACGTGACAAAGGGCTCAATGTGCCCGACGACGTGTCCGTGATCGGCTTCGACGATGAGCTCTACAAGACGATTCCCAACTCGATTCTGACGTCGGTGAAGTTTCGCCACCGCGAACTGGGCATCCGTGCGCTTAACGAGGTCGTCGCAGGTCTGGAAGCCCCGAGCTCCAGAAGCCGTACGCTCGTCTCGGGCGTGTTGGTCGAGCGTTCCAGCGTAAGGGATCTGCGGGCGTAGACGTGCTCGGCCTGCTCGTCTAAATCTGTAACAGGTGGGACCCGAAAACTCGGCTAGATGTTACAGATTTAGACAATTCGGCCCGGCTTATTCCGTTTGTCTCGATCTGTAACAGTTAGGAGTGAAATGACCAGCCAGGTGTTACAGATCTAGATTGATTGGATTGACCCATCTGTTTGTCTCGATCTGTAACATCTAAGCGGTCAAAAGCGCTCTACATGTTACAGATTGAGATTTTTGGCTTGGCCTGTGCGTTCACCTCGATCTGTAACAGCTGGGACCCAAAAACTCGGCTAGATGTTACAGATTAAGATGAACAGGAGGACGGGTGCGGTCTAAACAAAATGGCCCGCGCATCACGCATCGATGCACGGGCCATTTTTTTTCTGCGAGCGGCAGGTGGCGTCAGCGTCTTATGCCTCGAGGTTTTCCTCGATCCAGGCGACGGCACCCTTGGGGTCCTTAGTGAGGTCGATGTACTGTTTGCCCTTGGGCGACAGCAGCGTGATGCCCAGGCGGTCGGTGTCGGCCTTCATCTCGTTGTAATAGGTGCGAACCTGCGGAGCCAGGACGATGACGTTGTACTGGTCCATGATGGCGTAGTGGCTGCCGTAGGCACCGGCGTTGGCGGTAATGTCGATGCCCAGCTCGTCGGCGCCTTCCTTAAGCGCGTTGGCGAGCAGTGCAGAGGTGCCGGCGCCAGCGCACAGAACCAGAACCCTCAGATCCTTGCCCTTAAGGGCGGACGGAGCTGCGGAGGCCTCAGTGGCAGAAGCGGTCTCGACAACAGGAGCCTCAACGGCGGGGGCGGCAGCGGTCTTGACGGCCTTGGTCTCCTCGGCCTCTTCTTCGGCCAGGGTCTCGGCCTCCTGCTTGCACAGGACGTTGTCGTAGGCCATGCAGAACGGGTAGTAGAATAAGAAG
>DAWBYD010000246.1:0-3525 GCA_052278285.1 Collinsella sp.
GCATGCGTCCGAAAAACTCTGGACGTCATCCTTCTGGCGAATCTTGCGCTTGAGCTTGGGGGCATTGACGAACGTGCCTTTCCCCTGTCGCTTCGTTAGATAGCCCTGCTGGACGAGCTCCTCAATAGCGCGTCGCACGGTAACGCGGCCAACTTTATAGCTCTCAGCCAATTCGAATTCGTTGGGTATCCGCGCGCCTGCCTTGTAGGCGCCGGAGTTGATTTCGTTTTTAATGATATCAATGACCTGTTGGTACAGCGGTATCGCTGCTTTACCGTCAGTTAGCCCTTCAGTCGGTGGCATATACCCTCTCCCAGCACAATTAAGTCAAAAGCGGGCTCAAGGGCATTCAACAAGCCCTTAAGCCCGCATTAGCATAAAGTATGCTTGCTGCCGCACCAAAATGTCGGGTATTTACTCATCTGACCCGAAAAACGCGCAACTACCGCGCTCCTAAGAAAGCGTGAGCAGCTCCGGCAGCTGGTCGATAATCTTGTCCGCGGCATCCTGGCTAAAGCCAAAGCGTTCCTCGCGCTTGGCAATGACCGTCAGGCCGGCTCGCTTACCCGCGGTAATGCCCGGAACGGAATCCTCAACGCAGCAGCAACGATTCGCGGGCAGCCCCAGCAGGTCCAGCGCATGCAGGTAGATGTCGGGCTCGGGTTTGCTCTCCTTAAACTGCTCGCCGCTCACCACATACTCAAAGGCATCAGACAGCCCGCATGCGTTGAGCACTTCCTCGATGCTAACCATGGGAGACGAGCTGGCAAGCGCCACGCGAACGCCACGGCGCGGCAGCTCTCGAATCGTATCCACGGCGCCTGGGTTAATCAAAGCCTGATAGTCACGCGGACGCTTATGCGCCCACTCGTCCCAACTGGCCAACGCCTCCTCGCCAGTGAAGTGTCCCTTACCGGCGCGCTCAAACCAATCGACCAGCATATGCAGGAAGAACTGATGCGAGGTACCGACCTGCCCATTCAACTCCTCTTGAGTCAGATTAAGCCCAAGCTCCTTGGCAAACGCGGCAGTCTCGCCCAAGTAGTAATACTCGGTATCGACAATGACGCCGTCCATGTCAAAGATAACGGCGTCGAACGGAAATGCGGACACGGCACCCTCCCTAACAAAAGGACGCCCGCAAGCAGGCGCCCGAGCCATGCATTAATCGGCGATTCTAACCCAGCAGCTTATCCAGCGCCACCGCAATACCGTCTTCGTTGTTATTGGCGGTCACCATCTGGGCAACTGCCTTAACCTCATCGACGGCGTTGCCCATGGCAACACCGGTGCCGGCCCACTCAATCATGGACTTGTCGTTCTGGCCGTCGCCAAACGATACGACCTCACTGGCATCGATGCCGAGCTTGGGCAGGGCACCCTCGAGTGCGCGGGCCTTGTCGATACCGGGCGCCGTGTACTCAAAGTACCAGTCGGCCGTAAACATGCCCGAAAGCGTCTGCTTAAAGGGCGCATACATCTCCTCGTAATGCGCCTGCAGGTAGGCCGGATCGCCCGCCGTCAGCAGCTTGTCCACGGGATAAGCATCAGCGACCTCATGCAGGCTCTCCACCTCGCGAATCTTAAGATCGCACGCATCGCGCTCGTATTTGACGATGTTTTTCTGCGAGCCGTCAGGCAGCGTGATCATGCAGTGATACGAATCCACGACATGCAAATCGCGACCGAGCGAAATCATAGGGATCACGTCAAAATTACGCAGGTGATCAATCAGACGGTGCAGCTCGTCAGCCGGCATAGCCTGGTCAAAAAGGACCTCATCGGTCTGAGCGTCGACCACATGCGCGCCATTAAAGGCAACCAGCAGACCGTCATGGTTTTGAAGGTCGAGCTCCTGCGCCAAGGCGTGCAGTCCCCATGCGGGACGGCCCGAAGCCAAGATGAGCTTAATGCCCGACTCCTGCGCCGCGAGCAGCTTCTCGCGCGTACGCGGGCTAATCACTTTCTGATCGTTGGTGAGCGTACCGTCGATATCCATCGCGATGGCTTTGATTGCCATATATGCCTCCCTGTCATTGAACAACCTTGTCTGAGCCATCATACAGAACACCCATCGCGACTCCGTTTACAACGGGCAAAAAGTCATATTGTCTCGAACATGAACGGCGTGTGGTCGTGAAGCTTTATCGCTCAGGTCAAATACGTCTGCTAGCGACGCTCATCCGTCGGTGCGCCCTCGACGATCGCGATGCCCGCCGATGCGCCTAACGCGCTGGCGCCGGCCTCGATGAATGCGCAAGCCTCTTCGTAATTATGGATACCGCCCGCCGCCTTGATTGCCACGGCATCGCCGAGCACCTCGTGCATCAGCCGCACGTCCTCGAGCTTAGCACCGCCAAAGCTTCTGCCGGTCGATGTCTTAAGGAATCCCGGCTTGGCCTCCAGCGCGATCTCGCATACACGGCGCTTGGCGGCGTCGTCGCCGTCCAGCTTGCACATCTCGACGATTACCTTGTCAGTGATGCCATGCGCGCGACAAAAATCAGCAATGGTAGTCATCTCGCGCTCGATGGCATCAAAAACGCGGTTCTCGATCGACCCCTGATTCAAAACGTAGTCAATCTCGGTAAAGCCACACGCAGCGTATTCCTCAAACCTCGCAAGCTTCTCCTCAAGCGTCATAGTGCCCTGGGGAAAGTCGATGGCGCCGGCAAGGATGATGTCAGAGCCCTCGAGCATGGCGCGGCCCGTCTCGTACTCCTGAAGGTTCGCAAATACGCAGCGAAAGTTGTACTTTAACGCCTTCTCGACATACTGCTCAAACGTGTCCTCGGGGGCATCGATATAGTCGATGTATTTATTGATGGGTTTGGCAAGTGTCATGCTGGGCCTCCTTGTTCAGGACTGACAACCGATTCGTGGTTTCACGCGAAAAACCACGTTCAATGTACGCCCGACATACAAGGACAGCGTCCGCATTCCGACAAGTGGTATGAAATTAGCTGTAAACGTATATTTACAGACAGCGAATGGCACCGCACGCGGATGCCGACAGCAAGACATCCCCCCTCAATACACCCTCACGCCCCTTTACTGTTTGCGACCAGAAATGATGAGCTGCACAACGTCGTTAGCGGTCGAATTCGACCTCTGACGACGTCACGCGACTCATCGTATCCGACCGACAACAGAAAAGGGGCACGTTCGCATAGCGTGGCGCGTGACGGTTGCAAAACCACCCCATTTGAAACAAACGCAAAAAAGTACTTGCAAAGACGCGTTCCGACATATAAGTTGATAAAAGACCGCCGTTGCGGTTTTAAGTAGATCGAGCATATGAAATTTCAGTTTTTAGCGTGTAAGAGAAAGAAGATCGGCAAAGTACAACCCCAAACGCAATGACAACTTAATGAGGTAACTGCCACATGTGAGGCACCCAGGGCATTGCTGTCTCGATTTTGAGCACGATGCCTTCCGCCTTGCATGGGCCGTTCCATCCCGCCCCTGCAGCAACTGCCTCACGGGCTCATTGAAAACCGCATAGCACCCCAACGTCAGCACCTC
>DAWBYD010000247.1:0-3579 GCA_052278285.1 Collinsella sp.
ACAGAAAGATCCAAAGCCTCAGCAACATCAACCGCGGCTACCTTCAGCAGCTGCAGCGCCTGCCAAGCTCCCACACCGCCCGCGATATCACCGGACTCTAGCGCCGCAAACAGTGCGTGCTCGCCGGCAGAAAGCTCGCGCGAGCGACGGCAGCGCGATAGCAGCACGCGCCCGCCGCCGATGAGCATA
The DNA here is from genome assembly GCA_052278285.1 of Collinsella sp. Lineage (GTDB taxonomy): Bacteria > Actinomycetota > Coriobacteriia > Coriobacteriales > Coriobacteriaceae > Collinsella. The sequence continues at coordinate 190 of DAWBYD010000247.1, forward strand.
ACGGGCGAATACGACAGCACCACGGCATGGTCTCCGGCGCGCAGCGGCAGCGGCTCCTCCAGGCGCACCTGCACGGTACGGGTCTCGCCCACCGCCATGGGGGCCTCGCCCTCCAAAAGCATGATGCGGCCGACGACCTCGGCCGTGCCGGCCATCACATGCACACGCGCGCCCGACTCGAGCACGCGCGGCTTGGCGCCCTCGCGGCCCAGGTAGGTGAACGTCATCATAAAGCGCAACGTCTGACCAAAGCGGTCCGCCACACCCAGCATCTCGCCACGGTCAAGCGCGGCAACACCATCGCCCACCAAGTTGAGTGCCACGCGCTGTCCGGGCAGTGCTCGCGGCGTATCGCCATGCACCTGAATCCCGCGCACGCGACAGACCGTACGCGACGGCAAAGCCATCAGCTCGTCGCCCACCGCAACCGGCGCATCGTGCAGCGTTCCCGTCACGACGGTGCCGACGCCCTTGATCGTAAAGCAGCGGTCGATGGGCAGACGCGGCGCGGCATCGGTGAGCTCGGAACGGTCGCGGCAAGCATCCCAGCAGGCACTTACCTGCTCGTCGAGCACCGCAAGCAGCCCGTCAATCCCCTCGCCTGTCTTGGACGACACAGGCACGATCGGCGCACCCGCAAACACGGTACCCGACAAAAAGTCATCGACATCGAGCTCGGCAAGCTCGGTCATCTCGGCATCGGCCAGGTCACACATGGTCAGCGCGACCACCATATGCGTAACGCCCAGCAGCTCCAGCACATGCACGTGCTCGCGGGTCTGCGGCATCACGCCCTCGCCGGCCGAAACCACCCGCACGGCAACGTCGATGCCTGTCGCGCCCTGCACCATGGCGCGCAAGTAATGGGCATGCCCCGGCACATCGACCAGGCCGACAATCTTGCCGCTCGGCAGCGCCAGCTCGCCAAAGCCCAGCTCCACGGTCATACCGCGACGGCGCTCAACCTCCAGACGGTCGGGATTTTTGCCGGTCAACGCCTCGATCAGCGCCGACTTACCGTGGTCGACGTGGCCCGCCGTGCCAACGATAACGGGACACTCCACCAGCGCTTGAACCTCACTCATCGAGCAATCGCCTTCTTAACGCACGCGACGAGCGTCGATGCCGCCGTCTCGATATCGCGGTCGCCAACGAGCGTGCGCACATCAAACAGAATGCGGTCGTGCGAGGTGCGCGTGACGACCGGCGTGTCGAAGTCCTGGACAAGCGAGCGCTTGAGCGCGTTGACCGTCAGGCGCTCGTCAACAAGACGCACGGCAACGCACATCGTGGGCAGCTCCACGGTAGGCAGCGAGCCGCCACCGGGGGTCGACGATTCCTCGACAATCTCCAGCTCAACGGCACACGGGCAACCAGCCTTATCGAACCCGGCGACCATACGATCACGCAGCTTACGGGCACGTCGCTCCAAATGAGCCTGCGGCAACGTAAGCATGCTGAGCACCGGAATATCGCGATGGGCAACATCGGCGCCATCCATGTAGATACGCAGCGTGGCCTCGAGCGCCGACAGAGCCAGTTTGCCCGGGCGCAGGGCACGCATAAGCGGATGCGACCCGCAGGCCTGGATCAGATCGCGACGACCCATGATAATGCCCGCCTGCGCGGCGCCGAGCAGCTTATCGCCCGAGCATGACACGATATCGAGCCCCGCCGCGACCGAAGCTGGCGTGGTTTCTTCGCCTCCGCGCACCAAGATGTCGTCGGGCAACAGCGCGCCCGACCCCTGGTCTTCATAAAACAGCAGGCCGTGCTTATGGGCCAGTGCGGCGAGCTCCTTTGAGCCCACCTCCTCGTGAAAGCCCTCGATGCGATAGTTGGAAGGATGGACCTTGAGGATCATGGCCGTATCGGGCGTGATGGCGCGCTCGTAGTCGCTCAAATGCGTGCGGTTGGTGGCACCGACCTCGACGAGTTTGGCGCCCGAAGCCGCCATGACATCGGGGATACGGAAGCTACCGCCGATCTCGACAAGCTCGCCGCGGCTGACGATGACCTCCTTGCCTGCGGCATGGGTCGCCAGCACCAAAAGCACGGCGGCCGCGTTATTGTTAACGACCAGCGCGTCCTCGGCACCGGTAAGCGAGCGGATGAGCTGCGCAGCGTGCTCCTTGCGCGACCCGCGCGAACAGGTGTCGACGTTGTACTCGAGCGTGCTGTACCCGCGCGCGACCTCGGCCACGGCCTTTGCCGCCGACTCCGCGAGCGGGGCGCGGCCCAGGTTGGTATGGATAACCACGCCCGTAGCGTTTACGGCGGGACGCAAGCTCGGCAGCGCGGAGCGATGCGCACGCCACTCGATGGCCGAGGCCAGTTCGCGCTTAGCGCGCGGGGCGGCGCCGGCGCGAATGGCGGCGCGCTCCTCATCGCGCTCGGCCGTGACGGCGGCATGCGCCACCGCGTCGCAGGTCTCCCCCGCCGCCTTCACAACCGGCCACTCGGCAAGCAGCTCGTTGACGGAAGGAATAGCGCGCAGGCGGGCGCGCACCTCATCTGACATGTTCTGGCTATCGCTCATATGAGGCCTTTCAAAACCAAAAGTGAATCAATCGTTCGAACGTCAAACTATCAGCCAACTCGATCGGCTGAATCAATCAGTCGTTATTATCCTCGCGCGCCGCAATCTTTTCCACGCGAACGGCGTTTTCCTGGGTGAGTGCGGCGCCCGTCAACGGATCCCAGCGCAACGGCGTATGGTCGAGCGGGCCCACGCCCAAGGCTTGAGCGCCACCGGCATCGGAGCCAAACGAACGCCCACCCGGGGCGGCCGACGTAAAGATGCACGCCGGATGCAGATAGGGCGTCGTCTCTACGCGCACGCGATCGCGGCCCATGTCGCTCACAAGTTCGACGCCCTCGCCATTGGCGATACCCATGCGCGCGGCGCCATCGGCATTCATCTGCACGGCATCCAGGTCCGATCCAGCCTCGGCGGCACCGGCCGCCGCAAGCCTTCGTGAGGTATGCGACTCAAAGGGACGGTTGCCGCTAATGAGGCGAAACATCCCCGGGCCGGGCTCCACCATGGGAGCGATCCAGTTGGGCACACGACCCATGCCGGCTCGCTCCCATATGTCGCTTGCCAGCGCAATCTTGCCGCCGGCAAGCGGAATCACCGGCTCACCCGTGCGCGTCGGCAGCGCCATGCCCGTATCGGCCCAGCCGCGCTCCTTGAGCTCGTCCAGATTGATCCCAAAAGGCGCCACCTGGGCAGCCGCCAGATCGTCAGACGTAAACTGGAAGTACTCACCCACGCCACACGCCTGCGCCAGACCGGCAAAAATCTCCCGACCGGGACGTGTACCGTCATGCTGCACAGGCAGCACGGCGTTGCGGTAGAACACGCGCACATCGTTGGCGCCTGTCACC
>DAWBYD010000248.1:0-5121 GCA_052278285.1 Collinsella sp.
AACGCCGGCGGACCCGATAGCTTCCAAGCCTCACTTCGCCGGCGCGAACGCGAGCGGGAGCGCGGCCCCGTCCGCCGCATTTTCTACGCTTGGTGGTACCGGCTGCTCGGCGCCGTCTACGGCGGCGGCTTCTCCATGCAGGAAGCGGAATACGAGGAGCACGCCACCAGCCGCGACTATCTTTGGAACACCCTCGGCACCGCCGTATGGGGCCTGGCGTTTCCGTTGCTCACCATCGTGTCTACGCAGCTCGTGGGCGCCGAAGAAGCAGGCAAATTCTCCATCGCCTTTGTCACCGGCACGCTCATCATGATCGCGTGCAACTACGGCGTGCGCAATTTCCAGGTCTCAGACATCGACGAAAAGACGTCCTTTGCCTCCTACCAGCTCAACCGCTGGCTTTGTGGAGCGCTCGCCCTAGGCTGCGGCCTCATGTACAGCAGCGCCCGCGGCTATGATGCGCAGATGGCGACGATCGGCCTGGGCGTCTACCTGTATAAGGTCATCGATGGCGTCGCCGACGTGTACGAAGGCCGCCTGCAGCAGGCCGACAAGCTCTACTTGGCTGGAATGAGTCAAACGCTACGCTCCGTCGCCGTCATCGCGGTCTTCAGCGTGGCGCTGTTCCTCACGCGTAGCATGCCCATCGCGGCCATGGCCATGAGCATCGCCGCGATCGCCTCGCTCCTGCTGGTCACCGCGCCGCTCGCCCTGCTCGAGACCGAAAAATCGCGCCGCGTAAGCCTGCGCGAGGTCGGCCACCTGTTTGTCCAGTGCGCCCCACTCTTTGGCGCGCTATTCCTGTTCAATCTTATCGAGAGCATGCCCAAGTTTGTGATGGAAGGAACACTGGCCTACAAATACCAGCTGTACTTTAATGCCCTGTTTTTTCCAGCTCAGGCTATTCTGTTGAGCATTGGATTTGTCTATAAACCGCAGCTCCTGCGCTTGTCGAGCATTTGGGCTAATCCTCGCAAGCGTCGTCGCTTTGACCTGATTATTGTTGCCGTTATGGCGCTGATCGTGGTCATCACCGGCGTGTGCGCCGCATTTATGGCAGGTCCCGGTATTCCCCTCATGAGCTTTATGTACGGTCTCAGCTTTGAGCGCTACCGTACGCTGGCGCTGCTAATGGTCCTCGCCGGCGGCGTCACCGCGGCCATCGACTTTATCTACGCCATCATCACGGTGCTGCGCCATGCCGGCGACGTCACCAAGGTCTACCTGATTTGTTTTGCCGTGAGCGTGGTACTCCCGGTGATCCTGATCAACCTGCTGGGCCTGATGGGTGCCGTCGTAAGCTACCTGGCTATCATGGCCCTACTGCTGGTGCTGCTGATTGTCGAGTACGCCCACATCCGCCAACGCATAGAACGAGCCCGCAACCCATACGGCGCCTAATTAGCTGCCCGGTCACCGGAATTTGCGATGGAATCACCCCGGCTGGGGTCTCGTTGCGAACAATATTCATCACGCAAAACTAAGTGAGTAGACTTTTACCGAATCCCCGACCACACCAACAGAGCACAAGTCTGTGACCTGCGGTTTTATTGAGGCAAATATGTTGGGTGCTCGGCATTTCCAAAAAAGTCTACTCACTTAGCCGGCGGGCAGCCAAATGATTATTTAATCCCCGTCCCAGAGAAATCAATTAGCGAGCAGAAGGGCAAAAGTAGTCAAATAAGCCCCGTCCCAAATTAGCTACCCCTTGCACCGATTATTCGCCCGGGTTGATGTTCGCGTAGAACTCCGCCCCGTCGTCCAGGCGCAGGATGCCCACGCGACCGAACTCGGAGCCGGTGGCGGCAGCGCAGTCGATGTCGATGCGATCGGGCACACCGGCGGCATCCTCGCCGCCCAGGCGCACAATCTGCCCGCGGCCCGACTCCTCGTCGAGCCCCGCAAGACCACCGACCTCGCAATAACGCCCGAGCGACACCGTTGGCGTGTGACCGCTCACAACGACCGGGCCCTTACCCTCGGTAGAAAGCAGCCCGGTCGGCACATCCCAATAGCCGTGACGAATCCACAGCAGGTCATCGGACGACTGCACCGCGAGCATCTGCTGCAGCAGCGCGCGATCGGCACTCACCGCACCGACGCCATCGGCACAATCGACGCCATGCTCAAGCAAAAACGCGCGCGCCGCCTTCATCTCGATTCCAGCATGTACCAGCAGATACGGGCGCTCCTCGGTCTCGACCACCGCGTAGAGCGGCAGCGCGGCCATCCATCGCACGAGCTCCTCGTATGCCTCAAATTCCATGTCGTTGAGCTGCTCGCGCGTCGTCCAGCCACCGTTGATATCCCAGGTCTCGGCATCGAGCGGATCCTGCCCAATGATGGCATCGAGCATGATCTGCTCGTGATTACCCTTGAGCACGTGGGCGTTGGGCAGCGAGCGCACGAGCTTAATAACGCCGACCGGATCGGGCCCGCGATCGATCATGTCGCCCAGCACGTACAGCGTGTCGTCGGACGTCAACGAGATCTTAGACAGGGCCTCGTCAAGCGCACGCACGTGCCCGTGAGCATCAGATGTCACATAGATCGCCATGGTACGCCTCTCCTTGCATTGCGGCCGAAGCCCGACGCCGCAACTAAAACTTCAAGTTGAACTTAAATGTTACTCATTGTACTCCGTTGCAATAAAGCTGGAAAGGGTTTCCGAGCAGAGGCAAAGACGGCAGCCGTCTATGACGATATCGCGCACGCCCGCAATCCAACCCCATAAACCCACCATCTTTGGGTACAAATAACCGCAGACAACTGCCCGTGCCACGCCACCCACCCAGGAGCGGACACCATCCATGAACCAGATCCTTCTCTTTATCGGCCTCGTCATCATTTTGTGCCTGACCATCAAACCCGTCGGCAAAAAACTCCCCTTCCCCACCCTGCTCATCTTTATCGCACTCGGCATGCTGCTGGGCGTCAACGGCCCGGCACACATCGACTTTAGCGACTACGCGCTCACCGAAACCGTCTGCAGCACGGCGCTGCTATTCATCATGTTCTACGGCGGCTTTAACACCAATATCGACCGCGCCAAGCCCGTCGCCGCGCCGGCGGTGCTGCTGAGCACGCTCGGCGTCGTCATCACCGCAGGCATCACCGGCGTGTTCGCCCACTTTGTACTGGGCTTCGACTGGATCGGCGGCCTGCTGTTGGGATCGGTCGTGGCGTCCACCGACGCGGCCAGCGTCTTTAGCGTTCTGCGCGAGCACAGCCTGTCGCTGAGGGGCGGCACCGACTCGCTGCTCGAGGTCGAATCGGGCTCCAACGATCCCGTCGCCTATATGCTCACCGCCGTGCTCGCCACACTCGCGGCCGGCGGCGACATCAACATTCCCGCACTGCTGGCCAAGCAGATTATCTTGGGCGTGGGCCTGGGCCTCGCCATCGGCTGGGCGGCGGGCCGCCTGATTGAACGCGCGCACGCAACGGCCGAGGGCGCGCAGACCATCTTTTTGTTCGCCGTGGCCATCGTCGCCTACGCGCTGCCGAGCTACCTGGGCGGCAACGGATTTTTGGCCGTGTACCTGGCCGGCATTGTGCTGGGTGCGAGCGACATCACCGGCAAGGTCGAGATGGCGCACTTCTTCGATACCCTCACCGAGATGGCCGAGATGACGAGCTTCTTCTTGCTCGGCCTGCGCGTAACGCCCGCACGCCTGCCGCAGATGCTGCTGCCGGGCCTGGCGCTCATGGCGTTTATGCTCTTTGTGAGCCGCCCCATCGCCGTCGGCGTGCTCCTAGCGCCCTTTAAGACGAACCCTCGCCAGGTTGCGCTCGTAAGCTGGGCGGGTCTGCGCGGCGCGGCTTCGGTCGTGTTTAGCCTCTTTACCGTGGTGGCCGGTGTTCCTGGCGGTCACGACCTGTTTGACCTGGTATTTGTGATTGCCGTGTCGAGCATTGTGGTGCAGGGCTCGCTGCTACCGGCGGTGGCGAAAAAACTCAATATGATCGACGCGGAAGGCGACGTGCGCCGTACGTTTAACGATTACCGCGACGAGGACGGCATGTCGTTTGTCAAGTTCAAGGTGGGCGCGGGCCATCCGTTTTCCGGACGCTCGCTCGCCGATATTGGCAGCGCGACGGACATGCTGGTGGTCCTGGTACTGCGCGACGGTGCGCACCCGGTGTTGCCCAACGGCGATACCGTAATTGAGGAAGGCGACCTATTGGTGATGGCTGCCCCGACGTTTGAAGAGCGTGCCGAGGTTACGCTGCGCGAGGTCACCGTGACGCCCCACGGTCGCCTGGCCGGCCAGCGCCTGCGCGATGTGCCGCAAGGCAAGCATCCGTTTATTGTGGTGATGCTCAAGCGCGAAGGCCAAACGATCATCCCCGACGGCAACACCCTAATATACGCCGGCGACGAAGCCGTCATCGCCACGCTCGCGTCGCAGCCATCCCCACCCATAAGTTGCGGTGAAATAGGGATTGAATAGGCCTCTGAACAGCCATTTCAGTCCCTATTTCACCGCAACTTATTGAGGGGATGGATTGAAAAACATTTGAATTGACACCGAAATGAAAAAAGCCGGGGGATGTCCCCCGGCATTTTTTATGCGAGTCAAGACTAAATACTTCTCGGGAAAACGCCGGCCCATTGCGTCAGCAATTTACGAGCCGCTCTACCCACCTCTGGACGGCTAAGGACTTTTCGCAGGTAGTTTGACGAACATATGTTTGCTTATTATAATATTACTTGAAAGCACCCCTTATCTCATGGTATAAAGAATACGGTTCCCTCCAAAAGAGGGGCCTCCAAGAGCCGGGGTCTTACCCCCGGCATTTTTTTTGCAAAAATGGAGGCTCATCATGAGCGAACTCTCCGTCTTTGTTGACGAATCTGGCGACCTCGGAGGCGTCTCCAACTACTACCTCGTCACCCTCGTTTTTCACGATCAAAACGATGCAATCGTTGAACGCATTGACCGCTACGAGCGCGCCCTGTCGCAGTCCTCGCTTCCCAATACGCCTTTTCATGCAGGACCCCTACTGAATGGAAACGGCGACTACAAAGATCTTCCCAAGGAGCAGCGAAGGCACATGTTGAGCGCATTTCGCGCGTGCATTCAGCATCTCCCCATACGCTATCTCTGTCTGCAATAC
>DAWBYD010000249.1:0-3724 GCA_052278285.1 Collinsella sp.
AGTGCCGTGACCAGCGGTGTGGGCGACCGTCACGTGTATGCCAAGATGCGCGAGGGCGGTTACAGCCTGGGCGGCGAGCAGACGGGTCATACGATCTTTGGCGATATCGAGCGTACGGGCGACGGCATTATGACCTCGCTGCGTGTGATGGAAGTTATTCGTGCCGAGCGCGAGACACTTTCGCAGCTCACGGCTCCGTGCAAGCTGCTGCCGCAGGCGCAGGTGGCCGTGCACGTGGCGGACAAGGCCGCCGCGCTCGAGAACATGGGCGTGCAGACCGCCATCGCCGAGGCCGAGGCCGCGCTGGCAGGCGAGGGCCGCGTACTGGCGCGCAAGAGCGGAACCGAGTCGGTGATCCGCGTTTTGGCCGAAGCCCCCGACCAAGCCGCCGCCGACGCCGCCATGAAGCGCATCGCCAACGCGCTCGAGGCTCTGTAGTTACGCGGTTTTACCAAACCGCGTAACTGCTCGACGCTGCAAACGGCCCCAAGCGGCAGTCTGATGTTCAATTTCAAGGGCGCGACCAGAAGGTCAGCGCCCTTTCATTTCACGTCACCTTGCTCGCTTAGGGTCGTTTTCGCTGACGTTGCCAAGACATTAGCGTCAACGAACTAGTCATTGGGTACCTAGTTATTGGGTGAAAAAAGGGGGTGCTGCGGATTGGTTCCGCGGCGTCCCCCCCCTGCGTTGGCGTGTCGCCTAAGCTTTACAGCTCGTAGAGCGTGGTGAACTTGTCCTGCAGGTAGCTGCAGTAGTAGCGGGCGTCAAAGTCCATGCCGCAGGCGCCCTTGATGAGCTCCGGCGCGTCCTTGGCGCGACCCCACTGCCAAATGTGCTCGCCCAGCCAGGCGCGGACGGGCGCCAAATCGCCGCTCGCGCAGGCACCGTTGAGGTCGACACCGTCGCGGCACATGGCCGGCACGAACATGGCGTCGTAGGCGCTGCCCAGCGCATAGGTGGGGAAGTAGCCAAACGAGCCGCCGCTCCAGTGCGTATCCTGCAGGCAGCCGCGCGTGTCGTCGGGAACCGGAATGCCCAGGTACTCGTCCATAAAGCGATTCCAAAGCGCAGGGATATCCTTGGCTGTGGCCTCGCCGGCAAACAGCATACGCTCGATCTGGTAGCGCACCATAATATGCAGCGGGTAGGTGAGCTCGTCCGCCTCGGTGCGGATCAACGACGGCCGTGCGATGTTCACGGCGTGGTAGAGCGTGTCCTCGTCGACGTCGCCGTAGACCTCGGGTGCGTGGCGGCGCAGCACCTCGAGCAGCGGTCCCATAAAGGCGCGGCTGCGACCCACGGTGTTCTCGAAGAAGCGGCTCTGGCTCTCGTGGATGCCCATGGAGGTGCCACCCTCAAGACAGGTGTGCGCATAGGCAGGATTGACGCCCAGCTCGTACATGGCGTGTCCCGCCTCGTGGATGATGCTGTAGACGTTGGAGATGCAGTCGTCCTCGTAGATGTGCGTCGCGATGCGCGCGTCGCCCACGGCAAAGCCCTCGCTAAACGGGTGCTCGGTAAAGGCAAGCGTGGTGTCGTCCAGGTCCAGGCCGACGAGCTTCATAAGGTCGAAGCTCATGGCGCGCTGGGCGGCCTCGGGCACGTGGGCGTGCAAAAAGTCGGCAGCGGGCTGCTGGCCGCGCTCGCCGATGGCGTGCACGAGCGGCACGACCGTGGCCTTGACCTCATCGCAAAACGCGTCGAAGCTCTTGGCAGAAAGGCCGCGCTCGTACTGGTCGAGCCAAACGTCGTAGGGGTCGCGCTTGGGGTCCATGAGTTCGGCCTGATGCTTAAGTTGGGCGACGATTCTATCCACATAGGGCTCAAAGCTTGCCCAGTCATTGGCCGTCTTGGCCTTGTGCCACACGGCATCGGCCTCGCAGGTGAGCCTGGTCCAGGCCTCGGCCTCCTCGGTGGGGATGACGCTTGCCTCGCGTTGGTCGCGACCGAGCACACGGATCTCGTCAAGCAGCTGCGGGTCGTCGATTTTGCCGCCGGCGACGGTCTCGCGCGCTAACGAGCGTACGAGCTCAACGGACTTCTCGCTGGTCAGCAGCTTGTGATGCTCGCCGGCAAGCGTGCCCATGGCGTCGGCACGGGCGGCAGCACCGTTGGCAGGAGCAATCGTCGCTCCATCGAACTCGGCAATCTTGAGCAGGTACTCGCGAGTCCACAGCTTGCCCTCGAGCTTGCGGAATTTTTTGACGGCCTTATCGACCTTCATGCCTTTGGATGTCTTGCCCGCTGCAGGCTCAGCCTTCTTATCGAGTTTCTTTCCCATACCATATCCTTGATCTCGCAGGTCGCCCGTCGCACGCGGCGACGCGGCCAGTTTGCACAGCTACCTACCTTGTACCCAGCGCGAACAAAACGGAACGCGGTGATGCGCTTGCGAAATGTGTTATCCTATAGCCCAATGCGTTGACGGAGAGGGTTTTGCCCGCCGCGTCGCCGGCAAGAGAGGGAAGGTCATGGGCTGCAAGCCTTCCTGCGGTGGCAAGGGCCAAGCGTTCACTCCCGAGCAGCGACCTCAACGGGCGCGCGGCCAGTGGCAGCAAAGCCTCAGTAGGGAAGCCGTGAGCCTCGCGACAAGAGGCGCAGAGTGGGCGCGGCGGGCCAGACATCCGCCGGGTCAAACAAGGTGGTACCGCGGAATTCAACCGTCCTTGGGCAATGCACATGCCCGAGGGCGGTTTTTTGTTACCGAACCGGGCCGCGCATCCGCAGCATCGGGCGGCGTCAGCCGTCCCGGAGCGCGGATGCGCGAGAGACGAAAGGGAAGACATGAGTCTGATTGATGATCTGGTCAAACTCGAGGAAGAGGCCAAGGAGCTCGTCGCAGGTGCCGACGACGCCGCCAAGCTCGAGGCTGCGCGCGTTGAGCTGCTCGGCCGCAAGGGCCGTATCACCGGCCTGATGCGCATGATGGGCAAGCTCGCCCCCGAGGATCGTCCCGTGATGGGCAAGCGCGCCAACGAGATGCGCCAGCTGATCGAGGGTATGCTCGACGAGCGCACCACCGAGATGAAGGCTGCCGCCCTCAAGCACGCACTCGAGCACGATGCCGTCGACATCACGCTGCCGGGCATCCGTCCGCAGATCGGCCACCAGCACCTGATCAAGCAGATCATCGAGGAGGCCGAGGACATCTTCTGCGGCATCGGCTACACCGTCGAGTCCGGCCCCATGGTCGACACCTCCTACTACAACTTCACCGCACTTAACGCGCCCATGGATCACCCGCGCCGCTCGGCCCGCGATACCTTCTACGTGGTCGACAACAACCCCGGCAGCGTCGCGCACCCCGAGGCCCACGCCCACGGCGAGTCCGACGTGCTGCTGCGCACCCAGACCTCGGGCGTGCAGATCCACACCATGGAGTCGCAGAAGCCGCCCATCTACATGATCTGCCCGGGCACCGTCTACCGTCCCGACACGGCCGACGCCTGCCACCTGCCGCAGTTCAACCAGATCGAGGGTCTGGTCGTCGACGAGGGCATCACCTTTGGCGACCTTAAGGGCACGCTCGACTACTTTGTTAAGTGCATGTTTGGCGAGGATCGCAAGACGCGTTACCGCCCACACTTCTTCCCCTTCACCGAGCCTTCCTGCGAGGTGGACGTGAGCTGCCACGTCTGCGGCGGCAAGGGCTGCAACTTCTGCAAGCACAGCGGCTGGATCGAGATCCTGGGCTGCGGCATGGTCGACCCCAACGTCCTGATCA
>DAWBYD010000250.1:0-2341 GCA_052278285.1 Collinsella sp.
ATTATCGCAGGTAGCGTGCGTCCGTTTAAGGAACTGCTCGCGGCGTGCGAGGATCGCGAGCTGGCCGCCGAGGCCCTGCGCTGCGTGCACGCCAACGACTTTGTGGGCCTCGATGCCCGCGTGGCGGCAAGCACCGAGTCCGATGCCGTCAAGGCCGCCATTAGCGAGCTGCCGCGTCTGCACGGCGGTGCCGAGGTACTCGACCGCGTGGACGCGCTGCTGGAGGCCGCCGGTATCGTCGCGCCGCTGACGCGCGAGCTGCGTGCCCTGGTTGAGGGCCTGGCACCCGAGGACGCCCAGGTGCTGTCGTTCGACTTCTCCATCATGAACTCTTTCGATTACTACACGGGCCTGGTCTTTAAGGCTTATGCCGGCGGACTGCCCGATCCGGTCGGTTCGGGCGGACGCTATGACTCCATCTTTACCGGCGCATTTGGCGACGGCATCGAGGTACCGGCGGCGGGCTTCGCCTTTTCGCTCGAGCGTCTGGAGGCCGCGCACACCTCGGCCGAGGACGCTGCTTCCGATGGTGACCATGCCGTGGGCCGTGGCGTCGAGGGTCCGCTGCGCATTGCCGTGCCCAAGGGCTCGCTCAAGGTCGACACGCTCGACGTGCTCGAGGCCGCAGGTCTGGACGTCTCTGAGCTGCGTGCCCCCGGCCGTCACCTCATCGTGCGCGGCCGCGACATGTGCGCCGGCGAGGGTGCGGTTGGCGATATCGAGTTTGTCATCGTGCGTCCCAGCGACGCGCCCGCTTTTGTGGGCTGTGGCGGTGCCGACTGCGGCATCTGCGGTTGGGACTCGCTTATCGAGGCAGACCTCAACCTGCTGCAGCTGGTCGACCTGGGCTACGGCCTGTGCACGTTTATCGAGGCGGAGCCCGCGTGGCGCGCCGGCCAGGCCGAGCGCAACTATGCCCGCCGTGGGTCGCTTCGCGTGGCCACCAAGTATCCGCGCATCGCGAGCGCCTGGTATGCCGAGCGCGGCGTGAACGCCGACATCGTTTCGCTGCACGGTAACATCGAGTTGGGCCCCATTGTCGGTATGACCGACCGTATCGTGGACATCACCGCCACGGGCGCCACGCTGCGCGATAACGACCTGGTTATTACCGGTCGCATTATGGACTGCACGGCGCGATTCTTCGTCAACCCGGGTGCCGCACGCCTGGACCCGCGCGTGCGCAACTTGGCCGATCGCCTGGCGGCGGCCGTGAAGGACAAGCATTTTGAGCCCGTTGCGGGCTCGGCACAATAGCGCGAGCACGCACGGGCGTCCCAACGTCTGGGCTGCGGGCCGATTGGCGCCGCCGCCCGGCCTCTCGTTTTTCGAACACAACCTCGACCGATAGGGGATACCGATATGAAGACCATCAAGCTTGCTCCCGGTGAGCGCCTCGTTACCAACCAGCTCAACCGCAAGGGTGTGCTGCCGCAAAGCATCGTCGACGCCGCCCGCGATATCGTGGCTAACGTGCGCGCCAACGGCGATGCCGCGGTGCGCGATTACTGTCAGCGTTTTGACGGTGTCGAGCTGCAGAGCTTCCGTCTGCCGCAAGAGCAGGTCGATGCCGCGCTCGAAGGCCTCGATCCGGCCTTTGTCGCCGCGCTCGAGAAGGCCGCGCGCCAGATTCGTGAGTTCCACCAGCGCGAGGTCGAGCAGAGCTGGTTTACCACGCGCCCGGACGGCACGATGCTCGGCGTTAAAGTGACCCCGCTCGCGGCGGCCGGCATCTACGTGCCGGGCGGTCGCGCACAGTATCCCTCCACGGTGCTTATGAATGCCATTCCCGCCAAGGTCGCCGGCGTTAAGCGCGTGGTCATGGTGACCCCGCCGCAAAAAGACGGCCTGATCAGCCCCTACACGCTCGCCGCGGCAAAGCTCGGCGGCGTGGACGAAATTTATATGGTGGGCGGCGCCCAGGCCGTGGCCGCGCTGGCATACGGTACCGAGACCATTCCGCGCGTCGACAAAATCACCGGCCCGGGTAACGCCTTTGTTGCGGCGGCCAAGCAGATTGTCTCGGGCGATGTGGGAATCGACATGGTCGCCGGCCCGTCCGAGGTCTGCGTGCTGGCCGATGCTACGGCCAAGCCCATGGTGGTCGCGGCAGACCTGATGGCTCAGGCCGAGCACGATCCGCTGGCAGCCTGCTATTTGGTGACCTGCGACGAGCAGTTTGCGCGCAAGGTCGAGGCGGGTATCGATATTCTGGTGGCGCAGTCCCCGCGTGCCGAGATCACGCGTGCCTCGCTCGATAACGAGAGCACCATCGTGGTGGCCGCCGATATGGCTGCCGCTGTCGAGGCGGTGAACACCGTGGCGCCCGAGCACCTTGAGC
>DAWBYD010000251.1:0-8058 GCA_052278285.1 Collinsella sp.
CCGTTTCCTCATTCATCACGGCAATCTTTCGGCATCGTTGCGCGAGACGGCCGAGGAACTCATGCGCGATGAGGAGCAGGCACAGACAACCGTCACCACCTCTACGCTGGAGCTCGGTATCGATATCGGCCGCTTGGAGCGTGCCTTCCAGATCGACGCGCCGTTTACCGTCAGCTCCTTTTTGCAGCGAATGGGCCGCACGGGACGCCGCGATCTTCCGCCCGAGATGTGGTTTGTCATGCGCGAGGAAGAGCCCGAGCCGCGCACGATGATGCCCGAGACCATTCCGTGGAAGCTCCTGCAGGGCATCGCGCTCGTACAACTCTATCGCGAGGAAAAGTGGGTCGAGCCGCCCGAGCTCGATCGACTCCCTTACAGTCTGCTCTACCACCAGACTATGTCGACACTTGCCAGCACCGGCGAGCTCACGCCGGCAGAGCTTGCCCAGCGCGTGCTCACACTCAGCTATTTCCATCGCATCTCGGCCGATGACTATCGCGTATTGCTGCGTCGCCTCATTAAGATCTACCATATCCAGGTAGCCGAGGGCGGCGGACTCATCGTGGGTCTCGCGGGCGAGCGCATCATTAACAACTTTAAGTTCTACGCCGTATTCCAGGAAAACGAGGAGTTCACCGTTCGTAGCGAGTCGGCCGAATTGGGCACGATCGTCAACCCGCCACCGCCCGGTGAGCGCATCGCCATCGCCGGACACTGCTGGATTGTCGAGGAAGTGGACTGGAAGCGCCACACCGTCTTTGCCACGCAGGTCAAGGGTCGTGTGCCGGCCTACTTTGGCGACTGCCCCGGCGACATCAATACACACGTACTCGAGCGCATGCGCAAGGCGCTCAACGAGCACGCGGCATATCCGTATCTCATGGGCAACGCACGGGCACGCCTTGCACAGGCTCGTCATACCGCCGAGATTTCGGGCGCGGGAACCAAACCGCTCATTAACCTGGGTGGCGACACCTGGGTGCTCTTCCCCTGGTTGGGCAGCTATGCCTTTCTGGCGCTCGAACGTATGCTCAAGATTAAATGCGCCGCGGAGCTTGGCCTTCGCGGGCTCGATCCGTCGCGCCCGTACTTTATGCAGTTTAAGATGAAGGCCGACGAGGAGACGTTCTTTGAGGTGCTCGCCGCCGAGGCCGAGAAGGACTTCGGCCCCATCGACCTCGTCTATCCTGGCGAGGTGCCTTACTTTGATCGGTACGACGAGTTTGTTCCCGAAGAGCTCGTGCGCAAGGGTTTCGCCGAAGGCGTGCTCGACATCGATGGCATGAAGCAGCGTGTCCGCAGCTGGCGCGACCACGCCTAAGACCAGTCTTTTTGGGACGGGGAGACTTACTTGTCGTGAAGGACGGTGCCGAGGAAGTCGGCGTCGAAGGGCACGGCTTCGGCAAAGGCGTAGTCGCCGTCGCTGGCGATGAGCAGGTAGTTCTCCTCGCCGCCGAACTTCGCATCGCCACATGGGACCACCCAGGCGTGGGCGAATACCTCGAGTGCCGTGGCAGCGCAATCGCGCAGGAACGTCACATCGCTCCCCTCGCTTGCGCTCACGATATTGGCAACGTAGACGCCACCGACATTTAGGCTGCCCCGCACCAAACGCAACGCTTCAACCGTCGCCAGCTCGCGTACGGGCTCGGCACCGCCAAAGCAATCGCTCACGACCACGTCGTAGCGGCGATGGCCCACACTCGTCACACCCAGATACGAGCGAGCCTCAGCAGTAATCACCCGCAAGCGGTCGCCCACCGTGCGCTCCAGCTCGTCCAGATAGAACCAACGGCGCGCCAGGCGCGTAATCTCTCCGTCATACTCGATGACGTCCATGCGCAAGTCCTCGTGCGACATCAGAGCGAACTTAGAATAGGCAAACCCGCCGCCGCCCAGCATAAGCATGCGGTCGATGCCGTGGCCATAAGCGTCGCGCATCGCATCCTCGGCCTCAAACACATCGTCAAATGCACGATAGTACGCAAAGACCGGCTCCGCCCAACGATCGCCAACGTAACTCGCGCTTTGGTAGACGCCACCTTGCACCAATACACGGACTTCGTCGCCGCCCTCGTCGTGCACGCGCTTCACACGCGCCAACCCATTGCGGGTTCGCGCAACCTGCAGACAGGCAGCACGAACAGCGACAGCGGCCGCACCAAGCGCCGCGGCTCCCAGAGCAACGCCGGCAACGACGCCGGCAGAAACACTCGGCTTGTTCATCTAGAGCTCCTTTTGCAGATAAAGGCCATGGTCATAAAATCCAAGATGGCGATAGTACTCGCGTGTGCCAATCGCGCTAATCACGTTGATACGCGCATAACCCGCATCCCGGGCAATCTCGCACGCACGCCCTACGAGCAAACGCCCCAACCCGTGATGCTGCGCCGCCTGGCCCTGGTCGCCCACGCGTGCCGCCATGCCATACACGTGTACCTCGCGAATCATCGCCTCGTCCGGCGTCGTCGGCAACTCGTCCGCATGCGCGGCAACAAACGAATGGTCGGGCAGTGACAACCGCAAAAAGCCCGCGATCTTGCCCCGCGGCGTCACCCACTGCAAAAAGCGCTCGTAAGTCACCGGCGTCTCGTACGCCACTTCCTCATCAAGAGAAAGCTCATCCAAGTCGGCACCCGCGGTACTGATCTCGCGATAGCGAATCTCGCGCACCACTGCGCCTTCTCCACGAGCCGCCAAGCGATTCTCGACGAGCTGACGCAGGTTGGGCTTCTTGTTGCCCACCATAATGTCGTCGGAACTAAAGTCGCGGATCATGCGACTGATACGACAGAACGCCGGCGTCACCACGATGTCGTCGGCTAACACATCGAGCAGCTCTTCCTCGGTATAGGGACGCCACTCGCCGCGCTCATAGCAGCCCACCAGACGCGAGCCCTCGATGAGCGCACACGGGTAGACCTTGACCTCGTCGGGCATAAAGGCCCCCTCGGTCATAAAGCGCTCGTAGTCGCGCTTGTCCCCTTCGGGCGTGGCGCCCAGCAAGTTGAGCATAAAATGCGCGTGAATCTTAAAGCCAAACAGGCGCGCAAGCGAAAACGCCCGCTCGATCTGCGCCACCGAAATGCGACGCTCGTTGATATCGAGCAAATGCTGGTCGAGGCTCTGAATACCCATCTGGATCTTGGTGCAACCCAGGCGGCGGATGAGCGTGAGGGCCTGTGGCGTCACGGCATCGGGACGCGTCTCGATAACGAGCCCCACCACGCGATGCTTCGCCGTCTCGTTGATGCGCTGTTGGCGCTCAAGCTCCTCCATCGTGGCCGTCTGCCACTCGGCGACCTCGCCCCACGGCGTGCCGGGGCCGTACAGACGACGCACCGCGCGGTTATAGCCGCCCACGGCAGCATCCACACGCTCCTGCTCGTCGGCAACGCCGCTCGCAAGCTCAACCTCATCGGTCGCAATACCGGCAGCGCGATAGCGTTCGCGTCGCTCCGCCACCACCGGCGGCAGCGCATTGGCAGGAGCATCGTCGAGCAGGCGCCCCGCCTCGGCACGGCTGATACCCGGACGCGCCAACATGGGGTTGGCCGCCACGCCGGCCACGGCATCGTCATTGAGCGCGCGGAAGAGCTCCGACATAAACCACATCTGATACCCTTGCGGATAGTCGCTCCAGGTACCGCCAAGCACAATGAGCTCGATCTTATCGGTCGCATGACCCATCTGCGAAAGCGCGGTCAAACGGGCGCTCACCTGCAGATATGGATCGAAGCAGTTTTGCTCTGCACGGGCACACGCCGGCTCGGCGTGCAGGTAGCTTTTGGGCATGCGCAGGTCGTTGGGGCAAAACAGGCAATCGCCCGAGCACGGCCACGGCTTGGTGATGACGGTAATGGTTGCCACGCCCGAAGCCGTGCGACGAGGCTTCATACGCAGCACCTGCAGCAGTTGACGTTCCAGCTCGGCATCGACATTCCACCCAGCCCAACGAGCCGGCTCCTCACGTTTAACCCGCTGGTAGAACGGCAGCAGACGGCGCTTGGCCAAATCGCGTTTGTCGGCACCCTCACGGCGCGCCTCGGCATGTATCAGTTTGACGAGCGCTTTGTCATCCACGGTCTCGCCGCGACGCAGAGCCTCGAGTATGTTCAAGATAATCTGTTCCATACCCCCATTGTAAAGGCAAAGGCGCCGGAGCCGATCTCGGCTTCGGCGCCTTCATCAAACAGCGCAGCTATGGTATATAAGTCTTCGATAACCGCCCGTCACTCTGAATCAAATGACATGTCGCCCGAACCGACCTCAAAACGATACGTAGCAGACTTATCGCCGTTATCGAATTCAAGATTCAAAATGGTCTCGCCGTCGTAGCCAAGCGGAAGGAAATCGCTCTCGAAGTCGCCGCTGCCCAAGGTAAGGCTCGCCTTAAAGCCCGTCGAGTTCGGAACCATCATCTCCACATCGCCCGAGCCCACACTCACGTCCATCGACTTCGCGGGGGCCTGGTAGAGCTCGAATGTCACATCGCCCGAACCGACCTCAGCGCTGAGCGCATCAGTCACGCTGCCCGTAAACTCCACATCTCCCGCACCCAGGAAAAGGTCGAAACCATCACAGGTGACACCGGCAATCTGCAGATCACCCGAGCCCACGTGCGCGTTGACTCCCTTCAGATGTTCGGCAACACGGCGCGGCAGCTCAACCGTAACCGAGCGATCGATTGCCTTACCGTCATCACTTCCAAACTGGAAAACCTTGAGCGTCGAGTCCTCGACGGATGCGATGTTTTGCGTCGCGACCTTGGAGGCATCCATACCCTTGGCAACGCGCCCCCGCTCGATAACACGAGCCTTGTTGCCATCAACAACCTTGACGTCCACCGAAGCCGCATTGATATCGAAATCGAGGTAGCGGAACTCATCGGCATCAAAAGTCATGCTCGAAAGTTGCTGAGGCCGAGCGGAATAGCTGCCGTCGTCCAAGAGATCGTCATCGTCAAACATATCGTCAAAATCAGACAAATGGCCAGATAGAATACCGGTCGTACGTACCATATCGGAATGAGCCAATAGCCGCGAAGTGCCAAAGACAAGTCCGATGATGAGCGCAAACGCTCCTATGCCAATGCCCAAGCGTACCTTGGATTCATGCGAAAGCTTCATCATTCACCACCCTCTTTGGCAATCGGCTCAGCGGTAGTCGCGGTAGCCACGTCAGTATCAACCGGAGCGGAAACATTCTGAGCCCTAGCGACCGCCGGTGCCGGGCCAACCTGAATATCCCCACGCGCCCAATCACCATCGAGCGCACGTGCCACCCAGTGATAGATGGGAATCGTAAAGAAGATCAGTGCGGCAAAGGGGCCGGCACCAAACAGGAACATCAGCAAAAAGAACAGTAGCCAGCACACGGCCCAATACGGGAACGACTGGAACGGGCCCTTCACCGGAGTCGAGCCAACCGCGGTGCCACTCGTCGCCTGCGCCGTAGCGGCATTAGCGGCCTGTGCACTCCAGCTTGCCGCTTGCGCCGCCTTGGCGGCGGCGTCACTCGCCTGTGTTGCCGCCTCGGTAGCTCGTGCCGCCGCCTCATGGGTGCGTGCGCGCTCTGCTGCCTCGGCCTCGCGCTGACGAGCGCGGTCCTCGTTCTCAAACTCGATATCGTCCTCGATCTCGTCGCTCGGATTGAGCAGCTCGTCCAGGCTCACACCATAGAGTTTGGCGAGCGAGATCAGGTTCTCGGTATCGGGCGAGCTCTCCGCGCGCTCCCATTTACTGACCGCCTGGCGCGACAGTCCCAGCTTTCGTGCCAGCCCTTCTTGACTAAAGCCTTTGCTGCGGCGAAGGTCGGCGAGCCGCTGCGCAGTTTCTACATTCATGGTTCCTCCTATGTGATGCCAGCCGTACCGCCGGACCGCTTTTGTTCTTAAGGCGCCTTGCACAGTTAAAAATCTATCCGCCACCGCCAAAAGCATGCCACCTATTCTAGTGAGATTTTTGACAACCGGCGGTTGCGGGCGCATATGAGCTGCGGAAATGTGTCCAAACAAAGCAATGACCCGTAGCTTGGTTGTCCCCGTTGCGGCGTTAACGGTAGTATGGTCGTACTGTTTATTCCGCACCGCCAACGGAGGGAGTTCCGCGCCGTGAACCGCGATTTCGCCTCATCGCTCATCCAGCTCAACAACACGTTCTATCGCGAGCACTCCGCTTCCTTTTCCGATACGCGCCAGGCCCCGTGGCCCGGCTGGGTACGCACCATGGATATCGCGCTCGAACAGCTCGACGTCGCCACGATCGAGCATCCCGTCCGCGTCTTCGATCTTGCCTGTGGCAATATGCGATTCGAGAACTTTGCCGCCGGCGGCGCACTTGCCGCCAAGGGCGTCGATGGCGCAAACCCCTCGGCAGATGCCAGCTGCCCGTTTGAGTTCTATGGTGTCGACTCGTGCCAAGACCTGGCCATCGATGCACATGGCCACGCGCTGCGCATTCCCAACCTGCACTTCCAGGAACTCGACGTGCTCGACGCCCTTATGAAGCTCAACCCCGCCGAGACGCCCGACGTGCTTTTCGACGCCCCGCTCGCCGACATCTCGGTCTGCTTTGGCTTTATGCACCATGTGCCGTCGTGCGAGTACCGTGTACGCGTGCTCGACGCCCTGGTGCGCCAGACGCGCCCGGGCGGCATCATCGCCATCAGCTTTTGGGAGTTTATGAACGACGAGCGCATGGCGCGCAAGGCTGTTCGCGCCGAAGCCCGCGCCGAGCTCACCCCGCCGTTTGAGGGTTACGATTCCGCACAGTTTGAAGCCGGCGACCACCTCATCGGCTGGCAAAACGACCGCCACGCCTACCGCTATTGCCATCACTTTGACGATCAGCAGATCACCGACCTGGTGCGCGGCGTCCGTACGTTCTACAAGAGCGGCGAGGTCCCCGTGCGCGAGCTTGAGCGCTTCCATGCCGACGGTCGTAGCGGCGAGCTCAACCGCTATGTGATTCTCAAGCGCCTGTAGGCACCGACGACTCGCCGCCGAGCCGCACCACATCTTTCGGGCAATCTATGCCCGCCCTTTTCAACCCATTGACGGAACGCGCGGCCATGCGTTTCGCATTTATGACCAAGGAGCCTCATGAGAGCCGTCCACGTTCGCACGCCTAAGAACTTTGTGCTCGAGGAGCGCCTGGAGCGCTACGCCGATGCGATCGAGACGAACCCCGAGGCTTATGCCGGAGATTGGCGCGAGGCTTGTGCGCCAGCTGGCAGCAAGCCCTTCGAACACCTTCACCTGGATCTTGGCTGTGGCAAGGGAACGTACCTTGTAGAGCGCGCGGGCCACGAGCCAAACACCCTCTTTATCGGCATGGACCAGGAGCCCATCTGCATTGCCTATGCCGCGCAGAAAATCTGCGAGCAGGAGCTATCCAACGCACTCGTCCTGCCCCGAGGCGCCGCATCGCTGCCACAGCTATTTGCCGCAGGCGAGCTCGATGCCATCACCATCAACTTTCCCACGCCGCAGCCCAAGGCCAAGTACGCCAAAAAACGACTCGTCCATGTCGACCATTTGATGCTCTACCGCCCGCTCTTTGCAGCCAACGCCACCGTCACGCTGCGCACCGACAGCAAACCATTGCGCGATTACGCCCTGGGACAGTTTGCCGCGGCCGGCTACGACACGCTTTGGGTAAGTGACGACGTACGCCGCGACCATCCCGAGCATCCCGAGACCGAGTACGAGCGCCGCACGCGCGAGATGGGTGCCGCCGTCTATGGCATTCGCGCCACACCTGGAGCGCAGCCCAGCGATGAACAGCTCGCGGCGGGCCGCGCGCAGGAGCAAAGCCTTGCCTGCTACCTGCCCGAAAACCTCGATGCGCTCACCTATGTACCTCTGGGCATGGAAGAGGCCGTCGAGAACTTTAGAAACCGCGCCCGCAAAGGCAAGAAGCGCCTGCCGCAGGAGTCCTAGGGGCTTCTGATGGTCGCGGCGTCGGCAAACAAGTGAAAATAGGCGTCAGCGAACGCCCCTCACACCTAAGTGAGTAGACTTTTTTGCAATAGCCAAGCACAACCCGCATAACGAAA
>DAWBYD010000252.1:0-2138 GCA_052278285.1 Collinsella sp.
CGTCGTCTTTTGCCGCGAGCATAAGGCCCGAGGTATCGCGATCCAAGCGATGCACGATGCCGGGGCGGTCCTCACCCTGCACGGTACCAAGATGATCGATACCGCAGTGGTAGACCAGAGCGTTTGCAAGGGTGCCGCTCTCGTGGCCATGGGCGGGATGGCACACCAGGCCGCGCTGCTTGGAGAGCACGATGAGGTAGTCGTCCTCATAGCGGATATCGAGGGGAATGGCCTCGGGAATCACGTCGGTCGGATCGTGCGGCTCGGGCAAGTCGACCGAGATACGGTCGCCGGAGCGCACGGCATACTTTTTTGATAGGCAGGTCTCGCCGTTGACGGCAACGGCGCCGCCCTCGATCAAGTGCGCGCAGGCAGAGCGCGTGGGGCAGCCATCGTTGGCGCCCAGATAGGCGTCAAGACGCTGACCAGTGGAATCGTCGGCAACAAGAATATGGATGTCGGCCATTAACGCTCATTCCTTTCGCGAATCTTGCGGGCACGCTCCCCACGCTGCTTGGCTTTGCGTTTGGCGCGGGCCTCGTCACGGGCGTTGAGCTCGGCGGTCGCATCGACCTCGCGAGCGGCGGGACTCAAGAACATGTAACCGATAAGAGCCAGCACGACACCGACCGTAATGCCGATATCGGCCACGTTAAAGACGGGGAAATCAATGAAGGTAGCGGCAATAAAATCAGTCACAAAGCCCATGGCCAGGCGATCAATCGCGTTGCCGATAGCACCGCCCGCGACCATGGCCATGCCCACGACCTCCAGGCGAGCGAGTTGAGGCGCGCGAACCAGGTACACGGCAATGGCGACGATAACTGCAAGCGCCAGCACGGCAAACGCGATGCCATGCCCCTCGCCCATGCTAAAGGCAGCACCGATATTGCGGACAAACATAAAGTCGATGACACCGGGGATGACGGTCACATGTAAAGCGTCGCCCACGGCACGAACCGCAAGCTTGGTCAGCTGGTCAACAAGCAGCACAACCAGCGCCACCCCACCAGCAACACCCAACCGCCAACGCAAAGGCGGCGTCATATCCGCACCACGACCCAAAGAAATCCCCTACCCTCAAAACAATCGAATTCCGTTTAACGCAGTAGATAATCATACATTGACGCAAGCAAGAAGCGACAAATCTCCCAAGAACGGAAACACCGCAGGTAGAGCATAAATGAGCGAGCGGGTCGCATTTGAGACAAGGTGACGTGAAATGAAAGGGCGCTGACCTTTCGGTCGCGCCCTTGAAATTGAACGTCAGATTGTCCAAATGCGGCCCGCGCAGCGTCGGCAGGTCCGCCGTTCGGTAGAACGGCGGAACCTAAAGGGCGTCGGCGCAGCGCTTGCAGATATGCGCGTGGCCGTTGTACTCGCCGACGGTGGTGCGATAGTTCCAGCAACGGTCGCAGCACTCGCCCTCGGCAGCCTCAATGGCAACGGAGAGCTCCTCGCCCTGGGTCAGCTCAACATCGGAGACGATGTAGAACTCGGCCAGGTCGACGGCCTTGTCGCCGGTCAGCAGCGCGTACATCTCGGCGGGAACGACCGCCTTGACGCGGACCTGTTGGCTCTTGGTGAAGGTGCCGGCAGAGCGGGCATCCTCAAGGGCCTTGGTCACGGCGCTACGGAGCTCGAGCGAAGCCTCGAGCACGCCCTCGAACTCATTGGCCTCGTCGACCGTGATGGGCGACTTGTACCAATCGAGCAGCGCGGCGTACTTCTGATGATCGACGCAGCCGGCTGGCGCATAGGCCATGGCCTCGTCGACCGTGTAGGACAGGATCGGCTGCAGATCGCGCATGAGCATCGAGAAGAGCTCGGCGAGCACGGTCTGAGCGCTGCGGCGCTCGAGCGAGCCGGGCTTTTCGCAGTACAGACGGTCCTTCAGGGCGTCGAGGTACACGTTGGAAAGCTCGGTAACAACAAAGTCGTAGAGCGCACGGTAGGCGCGCGGGAACTCGTAGCTGGCGTAGGCATCGTCGACCTCGGCCTGGACCTGGGTCAGGCGGGCAACCATGAGCTTGTCGAGCGGCAGCAGGTCGGCAAAGGCGACGCCGTCGGTCTCGGGCGCAAACTGACCCTCGAGCTCGGAGAGCAGGAAGCGCAGCGTGTTGCGGAAACGACGGTAG
>DAWBYD010000253.1:0-2306 GCA_052278285.1 Collinsella sp.
ATCTGGCGCTCAAGACCGCCTCGGCGCAGGACCCCTACGAGCGTGAGGCCGCAGGCGACCTGCCCCGCCGTCCCTACCTGCGCTGGCTTGCCGCCCTTGCGTCGCGCGCCCTCATTAGCGGCCGCTACCGCATGTCGCTCGAAGCCGCAAACCGCAGCTTGGACTTTGCGCCCAACGACCCCGCTGGTGTCCGCCACACCGCGATGCTCGCCATGGCAAAGCTCGAATACCCCGCCGAGGAGCTCAAGCGCTTTCGCTCTGCCCACTCCGTGCCGTACCTCGCGAATACCCCGCTGCGCCGCCGCCCCAAAGATGCGGAGCGCGACTTGGACCCGTGGACGCTCATCGCACTGATGAGCGCAGCCTGGCGCGAGCTGGACTACGAGGGCGCCGAGCACTACCTGCGTATCCTTGCACGCTCGTGTCCGCACGCGGCCGAGGCGCTCTACTTCCAAACCGAGTTTCCCGATGGCGTCTATGCCCGCGTCAACGTGGGTGCGGGCTCCACCGACGAGCTTGTCCTTGCGCTATCCGAGGCGACGCCGGTACTGCAGGAGGGCCTGGGCGCCCCCGACAACGCCAGCTTTGCCGCCTGGGTCGCCACCAACGATATCGTGCGTTCCCAAATCGATGAGCGCATACTGCGGGCGGCCGAGCAGGGTTTGCCGTTTAAGGGAGGAGACCTCTAATGGATCCGAGCGTCTACATCCCCGCCTACCTGGAGCGCGCCTACGTTGCGTCGCACCCCGAGCTCACCGATGCAGCACGCGAGCTTGTCCATAACGACATTAGCGCGAATCCCCAAAAGTACGCGCAGTCCGAGCATGCCCAGGCGCTGCTGTCCTATGCCGGTGTTCATCGCCACCTGCTCGACGAGCTCCATCGCATCGAGGACATGGGCAGCGACGAGGAATTCGAGCAGACGCGCAATCGTCTGTTCGACGACATGCGCGATGAGCTGCTCAAGATTGTCCGCGTCGATGCGTATGTCCTCGATGCCCAGCTGCTCGCCATCATCCTGGCTGACACGCCCGTTGACGCCTGCCTGGGCGACCTGATGAAGCTCGAGGCGACCACAACCGATTACCTGCAGCAAAGCGTGCCCGGGTTCGACATGGAAGCCCCGCACTACTGGGCCAATAAGGTTTTGACGGACGGTGTGACGGCGGCAGAGCTCACCGTGAGCGAGCCGGCTCTTATCGGGTGGCTTCACACACTCGAGGCCATCTCGCAGCTGTGCATGGCGAGCGCTCGCTACCGTGCTGCCGCCAACTACGCCCGCCGTGTTCTTAAGGCGGAAGGCTACCCCACCCGAGCCGCAGGCACCGTGTTGCTCGCCCTCGCTCGCCTGGAAGACCAGGACGGCTTTTTTGCCCTGGCCCACCAGCTCGAGGAACAGGTGGGAGCCGATGCACTCGAGAACTCCCCCTGGTACCTGCTCGCCCGCACGATCCTCTTGTTCAAAACGAACAAGATACGTCCGGCGGCGCGTGCGCTGCGTGAGTTCGCTAACCGCTGCGAGGGCGGCGCGTTCTTCTTGCTGAATCCCATGTACCAGACACCGTACCTTCCCTGCCGACCCGAGCCACGCGATCCCTGGGATCTTTCGCACCAGGCCGTTTGGGAAGCGGACAGCATCATCTCGGACACTCCCGACTTTGCCCCCTGGGCCAATACTTGCGAAGACGTGTCGCAGCTTGCCCAGGAATTTGCGCGCCGCTACGGATTTTAGTGACACACTCGACCCGACCATGTCGTTTACGTTAGGAACGGTTTCATGAACCTCCGCTCATCTCTTGCCTGCACCTCGAGCGATATCGCTCGCTGGGGACTGCGCTCCGTCCTCAAGCGCCAGGGCGGCGTACTCCCCGGCCGCATCGCCATGAAGATCAACCCCTATCTGCTGAGCGACCTTGCGGGCCTTGTCGACCGCAGCGTGGTGATCACCGGCACCAACGGTAAGACCACCACCTCCAACCTCATCGCCGACGCCGTTGCCGCCAGCGGCGCCACCGTGGTATGCAACCGCGCCGGCAACAACATGGAGCCGGGCGTGGTGGGTGCACTGCTCGAGGCACGCAGTGGCCTCAAGCGAGCCGGCGGCGGCAAACGCGTGGGCGTTTTTGAATGCGATGAGCTCTACACCGTACGCGTCCTGCCCAAGCTCAAGCCGACGCACTTCGTGCTGCTCAACCTGTTCCGTGACCAGCTGGATCGCTATGGCGAGATCGATCACACCCAGGAGGTCATCGCCCACGCGTTGGAGCTTTCGCCGGCAACGACGCTCATCTACAACGCCGACGACC
>DAWBYD010000254.1:0-4579 GCA_052278285.1 Collinsella sp.
CACCACGTAAAGGTGAGGTCGACGGCGTCAACTACTTTTTTCTGACGCGCGAGGAGTTCGACCGCCGCGTGGCAAACGGTGAGTTTGTTGAGTGGGCCGAGGTCCACGGTAACTGCTACGGCACGTTGGTGAGCGAGGTCACATCCAAGCTCGCCTCGGGCGCCTCTCTGATTTTGGAGATCGATGTCCAGGGTGCCCTGCAGGTTAAGGAGCGTTTCCCCGAGGCCGTGCTGATCTTTATCAAGCCGCCTTCGCTTGAGGTGCTCCGCGAGCGTCTGGTCGGTCGCGGTACCGAGACGCCCGAGACGATTGAGCTGCGTATGGCAAACGCCGCCCATGAGCTTGCCCTTGCCGACCGCTACGACGACGTCGTGGTGAATGACGATCTCGACCGCGCGACCGATGAGCTCGTTCGCGTTCTCGATATGCATGAAAGGATCTGAGGTCCGTGTCCGTTGTAAAGCCTTGCATTGACGATCTTCTGGAGAAGACCGATCACAACCGCTTCCTGCTCGCTTCGCTTGCCTCCAAGCGCGCCTGCGACATCAACAGCATGCTGCGTGGCCAGCACAACCGCGTGCTTGCCGTCCAGGATGTCGATGACATCACCATCGGGCTTTCCGGTGCCGATACCATCTCGATGGCAATGGACGAGATTGTCGATGGCGACATCTCTTACGACGAGGCCCGTTACGAGAAGGCGCTCGGCCACAAGGTTGCTGAAGCCTAAATGGCGGCTCGCGTCTGCCTGGTCCACTATCACGAGGTTGGACTGAAGGGTAAGAACCGCGCACATTTTGAGCATATCCTCATGGATAACATCAAGGCGGCCTTGGCCGCCTTTTCCGTGAATGCCGTGTCTCGAATTTCCGGTTATATCCTCGTGACCTTTAACGAGCATCAGGCCGACGAGGCGGCGCGTGTCATTCGCACCGTTCCCGGCGTTGCCCGCGTGTCCCTGGCATATCACACGAACCGCGACCCGCAGGAGTACTGCGCCGCCGCCGTGAAGGCGCTGCGCGAGTTCGGTACCTTCGAGTCGTTTAAGGTGCACGCCAAGCGCTCCAATACCGACTATGAGCTCACTTCGATTGACATCAATCGTCAGGTGGGCGAGGTGTTGTGTGAGGCCTTCCCCGATAAAAAGGTTCAGATGCACGATCCCGACGCTATGGTGCACGTACTGGTGGTCCAGGGTAGCGTTTATGTGTACGCGCGCTCCGAGCGTGGCGTTGGCGGTCTGCCGGTGGGTTCTGCCGGCAAGGTCGTGACGCTGTTGTCGTCGGGTATCGATTCTCCGGTGGCGACCTGGATGCTCGCGCGTCGCGGCGCGGTGTGCGTGCCGGTACATTTCTCCGGCCGTCCGCAGACGCCCGATACGAGCGAGTATTTGGTGCAGGACATCATCCGTGCGCTTGAGCCGGGTGTCCAGATCGGTCGCCTGTACGTAGTCCCGTTTGGCGACTGCCAGCGCGAGATTTCGGCCACCTGCCCCAGCAATCTGCGCGTGATTATGTACCGTCGCATCATGTATTCGGTTGCCGAGCGCATTGCGCACATCGAGGGCGCCAAGGCTATCGTGACCGGCGAATCGCTCGGTCAGGTTGCCTCCCAGACGCTTGAGAACATCATGGCCGTCAACGAGGCCGTGAAGATCCCCGTGTTCCGTCCTCTCATCGGTTCGGACAAGCAGGAGATCATCGCGCGCGCCGAGGAGATCGGTACGTTCGATATCTCGACTGAGGCTGCGCCCGACTGCTGCACGCTGTTTATGCCGCGTCGTCCCGAGACGCACGCTAAACTCGATGCCGTGCATGAGGCCTGGGAGTTGTTCGATCACGAGGAGATGATCGAGCGCCTGCTCAAGCAGACCGAGTACATCGACTTCGAGAGCAACACGTATAAGGCCCCTAAGACCTTAAAACGCAAACATTCGGAGCTTGCTCCGCGTGAGATTTACCAAGATCACGAGTAATTTTGTGCATAGATCGACGATGCGCCTGCATCGTCGGTCTTTTGCTATCTGGGCATTTTGCGGCTAAGTGTTCATTTGCTGACGTGTGCCTGAATAATTGGACAGATTTGTGCAAGGTTTTGGTCGGTTTTTGTTTGACCGCTAAAACCGGTTTTGGAGCGTGGCTGTTGCAGGGCTCTTTTCCTGACACGATGTTGTTGGGAGGTTTTGCTATGGCGCAGCGCGAACAACACGAACGGGTCAAACGGATGGACCGCTTGGCGGACAAGCTGCTCGGTCATAAGGCAGTGGTGATGGCGATACTGGTCGTCATTGCGATGGCGAGTGGACTGGCGATGGCGAACCTTGGCGGCGGTGCCGGCAGTGTGTCGTTTGAGCGCACTGATGGTTCGGGTTCGTTAGTGGAGCCGGGATCCGGCGATGCCTCGAGCGGAAAGACATCCGAAGGCTCTTCGCCTAAGGCGTCTGCCGCGGCAGAGGTTTATGTCGATGTTGATGGCGCCGTTGTGTCGCCCGGTGTATACCGCCTCAAGGACGGCGCTCGGGTGGCTCAGGCGATTGATGCCGCCGGCGGGCTGGCGCCCGAGGCAGACGTTACGGGGCTCAATCGGGCATCTAAGATCGTCGATGGACAGAAGATTCACGTTCCAACGGTAGGGGAGCAGCAGGCGTCCATTGCGGAAGCTGGTGTTGATGGTGGGGCTTCCGCATCATCGGGCGTGAGTGGCGCAACAGGCCTAGTAAATATCAATACGGCAAGCGCGGCAGAACTGCAGACGCTCTCTGGCATCGGTCCCTCCATGGCCCAGTCGATTATCGATGAGCGGACAAAGAACGGTGCTTTTGCCTCGGTTGACGATCTGATGCGTGTGTCGGGAATCGGCGAGAAGAAGCTTGCCAAAATCAAAGATTCCATCTGCGTATGAGTGCGACCGAGCGCGAGCATGTGATGCCTCCGCGGCCTCTGATGCCGTGGACGATGGCCCTGTGTGCCGGCATGTGCATGAGCTGCGCCTTGGTGCTCAACGTGGCCGCCGATGCGCTGCTGTGGGAGCGGGCTTCGGCGGTCGGGCCGCTTTGGGCCATCCCCGTTGCGGCGGCGGTATTCGTTGTGCTGGCTCAATCTTGTGCGTGGCTTGTCCCTTGGAAGCGGTGGCTGTATGCCGCGTCCGTCGGTCTTGTGGCGGGAGCGGTCGTCTCGGCCTGGTGGGCTGTGGGCGCGCTCAGCGCCTCGAAGGCGCTCGACGGTCGAGCGGCAAGCAGCCTTGAGTTTGTCGTGCAGGGTGATCCATCCATAAACGACGACGTGTATTCCTATACCTGCGAGGCACGCGCGGACGGTAAGAACTTGGCAACGGTTCGCCTATCGTGTGACCGCGAGCTCAAGGTCGGGGCGCACGCGCGTGTTATCGGTCGCGTTTCACGTTTTGAGAACGATGCGTATGGACGATCGCGCGTGCTCCGAGGCGAGGTACGTAAGGTTAAAGTCGTTCGGATTTTGTCGGTCGATGAGGACTCTCCGGGGCCGCTTCTTCGGATGCGAAATGGGCTGCTTGCGTCCATCGCGCCTGCGACCGACCCGGCGCGTGCACTCATAGCCGGTGTCGCCTGCGGTCGTTCGGCCGAGCTGCGCGCCCAGCCGGCGGGCGACTGGTTTTCGGTGACGGGAACGGCGCATCTTATCGCCGTCTCGGGCAGCCATTTGGCTATCGTGGGGTTTGTAATCGAGGGTGTATTGCAAAAGACTCGGTGCTCACGTGGTCTTCAGCGGGCGATATTGGCGATAACGCTTGTGGGCTACGTTGCCTTTACGGGCGCGTCTCCCTCGGCCGTGCGCGCGTGCTGCATGGTGTTCGCGACGCTTGTCGTAAACGGCGCGGGGCGTCGCCGGCACGGACTTTCGGCACTCTTCGTAACCATGTCCATCTTTGTGCTGCTGCGGCCGACGGTTCTGTTCGAGATGGGCTTTCAGCTTTCATGTGCCAGCGTCTTAGCCATTCTGTGCTTTTGCCCCTATGCGACCTACGCTTTGGGTGAGCTTAGTGTTCCGTCGGGCGTTGCCGGCATGCTTTCCGTCACGCTGTGCTCGCAACTGGCGACACTTCCCATTACCATTCCTGCCTTCGGTACGTTCTCGCTCATTGCTCCGCTGGCAAATGCGGTCCTCGGTCCGGTGGTGAGCGTACTGCTCGTCGTGTCGATCGTGCTGGTTCCCTTTTCGCTCGTGGCGCCGTTGCGGACTTGGGCGCTCGTTGTGCCCATGATTGCCGCCCGTTGCGCGCTGTTCTTTGAGCAGCTGTTTGCCGCCGTGCCGGGTGCATCCGTGAGCGTGCCGCCCGATAGCATGTGGATTTACCTAGTGCCGTGTTTGCTGGCGGTTCTGCTGGTCTGGTGGCCGCGTCCCCGTGCACGTCCTATGGCGGTGGGGCTTGCATGCCTGGTGCTCTTGGCTGCGATTCCGTACGCCTACTGGGATCGATTCGCTCCGCCTTCGGTGACGGTGCTCGATGTGGGCCAGGCCGATGCGATTCTTATTCGCCAGGGCGGCGCAGTGGCGCTCGTCGACAGCGGGCTCGCCGAGCGCGTGGTGGCGGCGTTGGTTCG
>DAWBYD010000255.1:0-3162 GCA_052278285.1 Collinsella sp.
CCGTCGCCCGGCGCCCCCCCTCGCCGTCTCTTGTGCGAGGGTCGCGGCGCGGCCGCGCGGGGCCAACGGTGCCTTGGCACATCCTCGGCAGCTTGCCCTAGAGCTTGTGGTGGCGCTCTTCCTTACGTTCCTCAGCTGCCTGCTCCTCCTGCTTAAAGGCGGGGTCGTCGGGGGTGACGAGCTCGTCCTCGTGCGTGCGCTTGTTGTAATGGTGGCGCAGCACGGGCTCAAACAGGTGCAGGTGCTTGGCGAAGGCCGCCGAGCCAATGGCGAGCACGGTAAAGATGAGCACGCGCATGGGCACCTCGACCTGGTTAATCGCGGCGGCGCCGGCCGAAAGCATGATGCACCAGGCATAGATGAGCAGCACAGCCTGTTTTTGGTTGTAGCCTTCTTGGATCAGGCGGTGGTGGATGTGGCCCTTGTCGGCCTGCCCGATGCTAATGTGGGCGCGCTTGCGGCGCACGATGGCGCTAAACGTGTCGATGATAGGCACGCCGGCAACGATGAGCGGGATGATAAGCGAGGTGAGTGCGGCGGTGCGGCTCACGTTGAGCAGCGAGATGGAGCCCAGCGCAAAGCCCAGAAGCAGCGACCCCGAGTCGCCCAAGAAGATGCTTGCGGGGTTGAAGTTGTAGCGCAAAAAGGCCAGACAGGCGCCAAAGAGCGCAATGGAGAGCGCGGCGGCGTCGATGCGGCCCGAGAGAACGGCCATCGAAAACATGGTGAACGACGCGATGCCGCAGATGCCCGTGGCCAAGCCGTCGAGGCCGTCGATGAGGTTAATGATGTTGGTGAATGCCACCAGATAGATCACGGTAATGGGGTAGGCGAGCCATCCGAGCATGATCTCGCCGGGAGCAAACGGGTTGACGATGACGCCGATCCGCAGGCCGCCCATGCAGGCGATAAGCGCGGCGAGGACCTGTCCGGCCAGCTTTTGCTTGGGCGTGAGCTGGAAGACGTCGTCGATAGCGCCGGTCGCAAAGATGACGGTAAAGGAGAGCGCCAGCATGGGATAGCTAATGTGAAGGCGCGGGTGCGGCACCAAAACGGGCGGCCAGCCTAGGTGCCAGGTGCCTAGGATTTGCACAATGCAGGCAACGACCAGGCCCAAAAACACCGCCGCTCCGCCCAAACGTGGGATGGGCCTGGTGTTGATGCGGCGCTTAGAAGGATAGTCGACGGCATCGAGCTTAATTGCCAAGCGCTTGACAAGGGGCACCGCGAGGAAGGTCGTGATAAAGGCCGCCGCTGCCACGCATAGGTACGGTATGTAGCTCGGGGATGAAGCCATGAATCTAAAAACCGCCAAGCGTCGAAGGAAAAGGTCAAAGGTTGCTACGCGGAAATGGCATAGCTGTCCCATGATACTCGACCGAGGGGGGTGCGGAGGTTTGCACCGTGCGATTATCACGCGCATACCAGATATTGGGATGTTGTCGATGGCTTGTCGGGATGCCGGCGGGGATCCATATGGACTGTAATGGTGATTTTCGGCAAAAGAAAACCACCCCCCACGTTACGAAAATGAACCCACCTAAAACAGGTGGGTGCCCTCATCGACTGTTCCAGCGTCCTTAACAACGAAGGATACCTGTACTAGGTACGACTGTGTGGGCTCCCTAAATAAACGCGACGGTTCACCCAGTTGCTCCGCGGGGGGCGGAATACCTACATCATAAAGCGGCACTTTATTGATTCCAGTCTTGACATTACAAAAATCGTGTCGGACGATTACGGCGCCTTGGGCTCGAGCCGTCTGTGGGGTTGATCCCTTTACGTTTGAGCTGCTGAATCGTTGTTTTGGAGCATGGTTTTATGCCGACGTCGTTGACCGAACTTTTTTCGCCCGCCTGCCATTTGTGTCCGCGCCGTTGCGGTGCGGCGCGCGATGAGGGCGCGCACGGCGTCTGCGGTGCTAACGACACGCTCAAGGTGGCCCGCGCCGCGCTTCATATGTGGGAGGAGCCGCCTATCTCGGGCGAGGCCGGTTCGGGCACGATCTTCTTTAGCGGCTGCTCGCTCAAATGTATCTACTGCCAGAACCACGAGATCTCGACCGGCAATTTTGGCCTTGAGATTTCGCCTGAGCGCCTGGTCGAGATTATGCTGGAGCTGCAGGACCAGGGTGCCAACAACATCAATTTGGTGACGGCGACGCACTATGCGCACCTGTTGCCTGCCGCGATTGCCGCGGCACGGGCGCGCGGACTGGTTATCCCAATCGTCTACAACACGAGTGGTTACGAGCGCGCGAGTGCCGTGGCGGCGCTGGGCGACCTGGTCGATGTGTGGCTCACCGACTTTAAATATGCCGATGCCGGGCTTGCGCAGTCGCTCTCCCATATAAAGGATTACTCGCGTGTGGCCGTGTCGGGTCTGGCCCAGATGGCGCGCGAGATCGAGCGCCGCGGGGGAGAGTTGGTGGACGAGGACGGGCTTATGAAGCGTGGCATGATCGTGCGTCACCTGGTGCTTCCGGGGCATGCAGACGATTCGTGTCGCGTGCGGGACCTGGTGTGGCAGACGGTGGGCGACGTGCCGATCTCGGTTATGAACCAGTACACGCCCAATGCGCTCATGCGCGAGCAGGGCGGCGACCTGGCACGCGCCGTGACGCGTGAAGAGTACGAGCAGGTGCTCGACCATGCCGACGACCTGGGTTTTACGACGATGTTCTGGCAAGAGGGCGGCGCGGTAGACGAGAGCTTCACCCCGGCCTTCGACACCACCGGTGTTCTTACCAGCGCAAAGTAGCGCGTTCGTCGATGATTTTTCTGGGACGGGGATAAAAAATCATCGAGAGGATCGCCTGTTCGAAAAGTTGCCAAAATAGCCGCGCCCCAAAAAGACTGGTTATTGGGCGTTGACAGTTGGCGAGCCGTAGGTAAAATATCGACTTGTCCTGGGGACGTAGCTCAGTTGGGAGAGCGCTGCCGTCGCATGGCAGAGGCCGAGGGTTCGACTCCCTTCGTCTCCACCCTTGGATTTGATAAGCCGCTGACATTGTGTCGGCGGCTTTTTTTAAAAGAAAGGGCTATACCATGGCCGAGCTTGAGTCCCAACCATTGTCCGACGAGGAGCGCGCTGAGTTGGAAGAGCTCCGCGCTGAGAAGGCCCGCCGCGAGGCTCGGGAAGAGGCCCGTCGCGAGCGTGAGG
>DAWBYD010000256.1:0-1853 GCA_052278285.1 Collinsella sp.
CGTCCCAAGTCTCCTCGGGCAGGTCGGTCGCCGGCGTCAGGACGCCGCCGGTGGCAGCCGTCGCCGCAATGGAGCGGGCGTCCATCAGGGCCACGGCGCTCAGCTGACCGTTGCCCGGCTTGGAACCCTCGCGATTGGGGAAGTTGCGCGTGGTGTGGCGGATGGACAACCCGTTGTTGGCGGGCGTGTCGCCGGCGCCAAAGCACGGGCCGCAGAACGCCGTGCGCACGATCGCACCGGCCTCCATAAGGTCGTAGATGTAGCCACGGCGCGTAAGTTCGAGCGCCACGGGCTGGCTTGTGGGATAGACCGACAGCGAAAACTCGCCGCAGCCGGTGTTGGCGCCCTTGAGCACGCGGGCAGCCTGGACCACGGAGTCGTAGTTGCCGCCCGAGCAGCCGGCGATAACGCCCTGTTGCACGTGCAGCTTGCCGTCGACAATCTTGTCGAGCAGGCTAAAGTGCGTCTTGCCCTCGCCGATCTTGGCGGCCTCGAGCTCCACCTCGTGAAGGATGTCCTCGAGGTTCTCGTTGAGCTCGTCGATCTCAAAGCCGTTGGAAGGATGGAATGGCAGCGCAATCATGGGCTTGATGCTCGACAGATCGACCTCGACGCAGCCGTCGTAGTAGGCAACATCGGCGGGCTTGAGCTCGCGGTAGTCGTCGCCGCGACCGTGCATGGTCAGGAATGCGTGCGTGTCCTCGTCAGTTGCCCAAATGGAGGAAAGGCAGGTGGTCTCGGTGGTCATGACGTCAACGCCGTTGCGGTAATCGGTCGTCATGCTCGCGATGCCCGGACCCACAAACTCCATGACCCTGTTCTTGACGTAGCCCTTGGCAAAGACGGCGCGGATGATGGCGAGCGCCACATCGTGCGGGCCGACGCCGGGGCGCGGGGCGCCCGTAAGGTAGATGGCGACGACGCCGGGATAGGCGACATCGTAGGTGTCGCGCAGCAGCTGCTTTGCCAACTCGCCGCCGCCCTCGCCCACGGCCATGGTACCCAGGGCACCATAGCGGGTGTGCGAGTCGGAACCCAGGATCATCTTGCCGCAGCCGGCGAAGTTCTCACGCATAAAGGAGTGGATGACGGCGATGTGCGGCGGGACGAAGATGCCGCCGTACTTCTTGGCAGCCGAGAGGCCAAAGACGTGGTCATCCTCGTTGATGGTGCCGCCCACGGCACACAGCGAGTTATGGCAGTTGGTAAGCACGTAAGGCAACGGGAACTGCTCCATGCCCGAGGCACGCGCTGTCTGGATGATGCCGACAAAGGTGATGTCGTGGCTCGCCATGGCATCAAAGCGAATCTTGAGCGCCTCGGGGCCGCCGGACGTGTTGTGTGCCTGAAGGATCGAATACGCGATGGTGCCGCGCTTGGCATCCTCGGGCGTCTGCGTAATGCCGCGCTCAGCGGCCTCGGCCGCAGGCACAACCTCGCTGCCGCCGCGCAGGTAGATGCCGTCCTCGTACAGCTTGACCATACTGTCTCCCACTCTGCCCAAGAGATTTGGGCGCATAGCATACATTCGTTCAATATCGTGCCATAGAACGGTTGCGAGTGGGTTACGAATCTACACGTTCACTTTATCTCGGTAAAGCAAAGGACGAGCCCGGTGTAGGCCGGCAGATTTGGTGCAAGAGTGTCCCTTTCGACTAGTCATTTAAGAACGTCCCCAATGACTACCCTACCGTATCCGGAGCAAGGCAACGCCGCAGGTAGAGGACGGACAGCGAGCGGCGTCCAGAGCGAACAAGTTGGCATGAAAAAGGCGAGGCATTGACCTTCTGGTCATGCCTCGCCTTTTGAATGACAAATTGTCGCCCTGGGCGGCGCGCAGCGTCGGCCGGTTA
>DAWBYD010000257.1:0-15613 GCA_052278285.1 Collinsella sp.
ATCAAGGAGATCGAGGACAAGCTCGAGAGCCTGGAGAAGGAGTTCCCCGGCTGTGGAAGCACGCCGAGTGCAGGCGAGAGCGGCGACGCTTCGACCGCTGGCATGACGGCTGGTGCCAATGCTTCGAGCGAGGCGACGAAGTTCCCCAGCTTTACGGGCAAGGACCTGGATGGCAACGACGTGAACAGCGACGAGCTGTTCTCTAAAAACAAGGTCACCGTTATGAACTTCTGGTTCACTACTTGCAAGCCGTGCGTGGGCGAGCTGGGCGATCTTGAGAAACTGAATCAGGAGCTTGCCAAGAAGGGCGGCCAGGTCGTGGGCGTCAATTCCTTTACGCTCGATGGCAACAAGGGCGAGATTGCAGATGCCAAGGACGTGCTGAGCAAGAAGGGCGTGACATATAAGAACATCTGGTTCAAGTCGGATAGCGAGGCAGGTAAGTTCACGTCAAATTTGTTCTCGTTCCCGACAACGTATGTCATCGATCAGAATGGCAACATCGTAGGGGAGCCCATCGTGGGAGCCATCAGCTCCGCCGAGCAGCGCGCTGCACTCAACAAACTTATCGACCAGGCGATTGCGAATAGCGAGCAGTAAAAAACACGTAAAGCATCGCGAGGATCGTGTGTCGCTGTGCGGAGTAGTCCGCTGCCTTTCAAGATAATCTCCACCATACAGAGGTCCCGCTCGGGACCTCTTCTTTTAGGCGCCGTCCCGTTCGTTTTTTGGCGCGGTTCGTTACATTCCTCACTGGTTCCGGCAAAAAATGGGGATAGAGTAGGACAAACGCGTCGAATACGAACGGCGGGGGAGAGCGGGTGAACGTGCCCGCGTGGGAGAGGTTGCCGTCCATGCTGGAGCTCAAAGGAATTTGCAAAAGGTACGTCACGCAGTCGTTTACGCAGGTGGCGCTCGACAACGTAAGCCTGTCTTTTCGCGATAACGAGTTCGTGGCCATTCTGGGTCCCTCGGGTTCGGGTAAAACCACGATGCTCAACGTTATCGGTGGGCTCGATCATTTCGATTCCGGCGACCTGCTGATCGACGGTATTTCGACCAAGGACTTCCACAATCGTGATTGGGATGCCTACCGCAACAATCGCATCGGCTTTGTGTTCCAGAGCTATAACCTCATTCCGCATCAGACCATCTTGGAAAACGTTGAGCTGGCGCTTACGCTCACAGGTGTGGGACATGCCGAGCGCCGCCAGCGTGCGCGCGAGGCGTTGGAGAAAGTCGGCCTGGGCGAGCACGTGAACAAGCGCCCGAGCCAGCTTTCGGGCGGACAGATGCAGCGCGTGGCCATTGCCCGTGCCCTGATCAACGACCCCGAGATCGTGCTGGCAGACGAGCCGACCGGCGCTTTGGATTCAACGACATCCGTACAGGTCATGGACCTGCTCAAGGACGTGGCGCGCGACCGCCTGGTCATCATGGTCACGCACAATCCCGAGCTGGCGTACCAGTACGCCACGCGCATTGTTAACCTGGCGGACGGCAAGATCACCGACGATTCCGACCCCTTTGATGTCGCTGACGCCACGCGCCGCGAGGCCAAGCCTACGCGCAAAACCTCGATGAGCTTTGTGACAGCGCTGGGGCTTTCTGCCCGAAACCTCATGACCAAGAAGGGCCGCACGGCCATGACGGCCTTTGCGGGCTCGATTGGCATTATCGGTATCGCGGCGATTCTGGCGCTGTCCAATGGCGTAAACGGCTACATCAAAAAGGTCGAGGAGGACACGCTCTCGAGCTACCCGCTCACTATCTCCAAGCAAGATTACGATTTGTCGTCCATGATGGGCGGACATGGGGCTGCGGATGAGGAGGTGTCCAACGGCGAGGATTTATCCGCCGGTGGCACCGGCGGCAAGGCTAAGGGAGCCGATAAGATTCCCGTGGTCACGGCCGTAAAGGATATGTTTGCGAGCGTTAAGTCCAACGACATGACGAGCTTTAAGTCATGGCTCGATGCCGGCGGCGACGGCATCGATAAAGAGGTCAATGCCATTCAGTACGGCTACGGTGTATCGCCGGTTGTCTATCGTGCCGGCAAGGGCGATGAGAAGCCTGTCCGGCTGGTGCCCAACGCCATGACCGAGGCCATGAGCGGAGGCGCGAGCTCGGCGGCAACGGTGAGCATGGAATCCATGGGAACCTCGGTCTTTAACGAGATGATTGACGACCAGAGCCTGCTCGACAGCCAGTACGATGTCGTCGCCGGTCATTGGCCCACGTCTGCCAACGAAGCCGTGATGGTGCTTTCGAGCCGCGGCACGGTGGGCGACTATACGCTCTACAGCATCGGTGCGCTGGATATCGATGAGCTCAACGACCTGGTCAACAGCGCCATGGCGGCCGACGGTGGGGTCGAAACGCCCGAGACCGGCACCGACTTTACCTACGACGATGCGCTGTCTACCACGTTTAAGGTGCTGTCGCCGGCTGATGCGTATCGCAAAAACGAAGAGACCGGCATGTGGACTGACATGTCTGGCGACGCCGACTTTATGGCAGCCAAGGTTGCCGACGGTATCGACGTGCACATTGTGGGCGTGGTGCGACCCAACGAGACGGCCAACGCGAGCGCGTTGTCCCCGGGCATTGCCTATACGCATGCGCTGACTCGCCAGCTTATGGAGCGCGCTGCCGATTCGCAGATTGTGCAGGAGCAACTCGCCCACCCCGAGACGGATGTCTTTACGGGCAAAACCTTCGACGAACTGCAAGGCGAGGCCAAACAAGGCGTGGATCTGGGCAGTATGTTCAGTGTGGACGAGGCGGCGCTCAAGAGCGCGTTCTCGTTTGATGCGTCTGCACTCTCGGGTGCGGCCGGCGGTATGGACCTTTCTGGTATCGACTTATCCGGGCTGGACATTGACCTTTCGGGCGTTGGAAGGGACATCGACTTCAGCGACATCATGGCAAAAGCACCGGCCCCAGATTTCTCGGGCATCTTTGACGGTCTGGAGCTCACGCCCGAGCAAATGCAGCAGGTGGGAATGCTTGCCAACCAACTGTTTGAGGGCTTTTTGCAGTCTGATCAGTTTAGGGCGCTGTCACCCGAGGATCTTAAAGACGCGGCAAAGCTCGCTGCCGCATTCTCGACGTATCTTGAGAGTGATGCCACGGCGCAGCAATACCTGACACAGCTCAAGGCACTCGGTGGCGATGCCCTGGCCGAGCGCCTGCAACAGACGATGACCGACTATGTGCAAAAGCAGCTGGCTCCGTATCTGCAGCAGGTTATGGATCAAATGATGAAGGCAATCAGCGAGCAGATAGCGTCGACGGTATCATCCCAGCTCAAGGCGGGCGCGGCAGGGCTTATGGACCAGATGGCGACGCAGATGTCTTCGAGTTTTGCCAACCTGGCGAGCGCTATGCGTGTGGATGCGAGTGCCTTTGCTCATGCCATCCACTTCAACATGGACGCCGAGGACCTGAGCTCGCTCATGATGAGCTATGCCAAGGCTTCGAAGCTTACCTACGACAACAATCTGACCACGTTGGGCTATGCGGACGAGGCAGACCCCATCTCGGTCAAGATTTTCCCGCGCGACTTTGAGGCCAAGGAGCGCGTACTTAATCATATCGATGCGTATAACAAGCAGGTCAAAGCCGCTGGCCACGATGAGCGGGCGATCTCGTACACCGACTACATGGGCATCATCATGGGCTCGGTGACCGACATCGTGAACACCATCAGCTTGGTGCTCATCGCATTTGTGAGCATCAGCCTGGTGGTGAGCTCCATCATGATCGGCATCATCACGTACATCAGCGTGCTGGAGCGCAAAAAGGAGATTGGCATTCTGCGTGCGATTGGCGCGTCGAAGCGTAACGTGGCAAACGTGTTCAACGCCGAGACCTTTATCGAGGGCCTCATTGCCGGCGTCTTTGCTGTTGTCGTCGTGGTGGCCGTGAGCTTCCCGGTCAATGCTTGGGCGCTTGCGGCCAAACAGGTCCCCAACCTGATGAGCCTGCCCGTGCAGGATGCGCTGGTGCTCATCGCGATTTCGGTGCTGTTGACGGTCGTTGCCGGCCTGCTGCCTGCTCGCAGCGCATCCAAGAAGGACCCCGTGGAAGCCCTACGCTCCGAATAATGCGACAAAGGGACAGTCCCTTTGTCACATTGAGACCCTTGCGAAAACGGGGTCTAATTACCGTTCGGCAGGTTAAGAACTCCCTCTCCCCGCTTAATGCTTGACGAAGAGTCCTCTGGTTTATATACCTATCGGTAGGCATATAGGATGTATTGCCGATAGAAATGGAGCAACCATGACTCTCACCACACCAGCCAAAAAAGATTGTCTCCGTGAAAGCGGCGCATTTGCTTGGGTCGTCGTTATTGCGCTCGGCTTAATGTCCGCCGGAACAACTGGCACATATAGCATTATTGCCGGCTCATTCGTTGCTCCCGTATGTGAAGATCTGGGCTTTGACTACACTTCTTTTTCTTTCTATTTCACCGCGATTCTTCTTGGCCTTGCGCTTGGGCTTCCGCTTTTGAGTCGCTTCATTCCAAAAGTAATCGGCAAACCATGGCATATTTGCATTGAACTCGTCCTTATTGCCGCCGGCGCCGCAATGGCGTTCTACACCGAGGTCTGGATGTTCACCGTCTCCGCCGCAGTGATCGGCATCTGCTTTTCGTTTACAACGGGCGTCTGCATGTCCGATGTCATTGACCAATGGTTCAGCAAATCGTCCGGTCTCGCCATCGGCCTCGCTTGGGGCGTTAATTCTCTCTGCACGCTGTTATTGAGTCCTGTCATTACACTGGTCATCGAGCAGCAAGGCTGGCGTACGGGATACATCGTGCTTGTGGCCGTTTCTGCAGCTATGATTTTGCCTGCAAGCGCATTTATCATTCGCCTTAACCCCTCTGATCGCAATATGCTTCCGTACGGAGAGACCGCCTCCGAAACCCATGAGAGCTGCAGCGCCGATGAGCAGGAAGATGTCCTTTCGGGCATGGCACTCCGCGATGCCGCGAAAACGCCGTCTTTTATTCTCTGTGTCCTCTTGCTTTGCGTGGCGCAGCTCACCTGCTGCATGAACCAGCTGTTTCCAACCTATGCAAGCGAGGTCGGTTTCAATCCTATCGTAGGAAGCTTAATGGTCTCGGCAGCTTCACTCTCCGATATCTTCCTAAATCCCTTCGTGGGCAAAACATGCGACAAGCTTGGCGCTATTAAAGCAACGGTCGCATGGACAGGTGTCAGCATTCTTTCATTCCTGCTTCTTATCATTGGCGGAAGCAATGAGACCGTTTCCATCATTGCAGCTGGTGTAAACGATGTCATGTTCGCCATCGTTGGAACCGCAATGCCGATGCTTCTCCTCTCGCTCTTTGGATCACGCGATTTTGGAAGGATCTATTCGATCGTTTGCTCAGCGGGCTATGTCGTCGGTGCTTTTGGAATGCCGGTCATGATGAAGGTTTACGGCATGGCAGGGTCATTCCAGGGAGTATTTATCTTCTGCATTGCCTGCAACCTTATGATTGCTGCGTTTGCTATCGTTTCCGGCTTTCTCAATAAGGCTGCTGAAAAGTAATAAGCGCCGATTTGCATCGGCATAGATTGCCATGCAACAGGGGTCGACTCCAAGCCAGACTGGAGTCGACCCCTGTTTTCGTTTTAAAGGTTGCCCGCAGGCACCATGGGTGCCAACATGCGCTTCAGCTTGGCTGGTTTATTTGAACATAAGCTCGACTATTCCCGCCCAAACCGCTTTCTCATCAATATCCTCACCTTGAGCGACCGTATTGCTTGCTCCCTCCAGAACGGTATAAAGAATTTGTACGTAGAGCATTACGTCGGCGCTATCGGAAAACGCGCCAATCTCTACACCATGAAGAAGGATGTCTTTAAGCGCATCCATGGTTCGTTTGGTCGCCGTCGCTTGACGTTCCTGAACTGCAGGAATTCGATTTGCTTGAACGCTAACCTCGGCCAGCACGCGCCGGCGCTTTTCATCGCTTCGATAGCCACCTATAACTGAATTGCCGAGCTCGATAAGCGCGGCCTTGAACCCGTCCCTATCGACTATTAGCGAGTAGTCGCGCTGATAGTCAATGGTCGGAAACATGCTGTCCAAGAGCGTAGTGAAAATCTCCTCTTTTGAGGGAAAGTAGTAGTACACCGACGGCTTGGATATACCGACAAAGTCGCAAATCTTTCCGATAGACGCTTTGTCATAACCGACTTCTGCCACAAGATCGTACATTGCGTCCAATATTTTTTTTCTTGTGCTCACGCTGCATTTCTCCATTGCAAATCACTTCCGCACTACCAACATTATTAAGGATGGCAACGGAACATCAATTCGTGTCCAAACATGACCACTATATACGGCGAACGGTATGTATCAGTAGGCGAGCGGTAATTATTCAAAATTATCTACCGAACGGTAGGTATAGTAGTACTATAGCAGGTGAAACCCCGCTATTGTCGCGGCCGGACAGCATCGCGGGAAACCCGACGGAAGGACCAACCATGTACGAGAACTATCGTATGCCGGGCGAGTTCGAGAAGCGCTCCAACGTCTATGTGACATGGCTTCCCGATTACATCCGTGCAGAGGGCTACGATAACCGCCAGCCCTGCGTTGACGTGATCAAGGCTCTGCTCGAGTATGGCGACGTTACGGTCAACCTCAATTGCGGCACCCCCGGCTCCTATGAGGAGGCTTGCTCGCGCCTGAAGGAGGAGGGGGTTGATCTCGATCGCATCGAGATCACGCAGTTCGAAGACTCCAACTTCTATGTCCGCGACAACGGTCCCAGCATCATGGTCGACGACAAGGGCCATTCTTATATGGTCAACCCCGCTTGGACCTATTACGGCGTGTGGGACAAGAACTCCCCGGAGTGCCAGTCCGCACGTAAGGCAGCCGTTCACATGGCGGTTGCGCTCGGTTGCTTCGATATCGTCAATTCCGAAATGGTTTCGGAGGGCGGCGACCGCGAGTTTGACGGTCACGGCACTCTGATCGC
Organism: Collinsella sp.; assembly: GCA_052278285.1. Classification (GTDB taxonomy): domain Bacteria; phylum Actinomycetota; class Coriobacteriia; order Coriobacteriales; family Coriobacteriaceae; genus Collinsella. The sequence continues at coordinate 7,007 of DAWBYD010000257.1, forward strand.
CATCGAGGACACGGAATGCCGCAAGCGTAATCCCGAGTTCACGAAAGAGGAAGTAGAGGCCGAGTATAAGCGCATCTACAACCTCAACAAGGTTATCTGGCTTCCGCAGCCTATGCTCGAGGACGACGACTATCGACTGGGCATCCTCGACGAGAAGGAAGACGGAACTCCCGTCTTTGGCATGAGCTTTGCAGCTCACATTGATGAGATGTGTCGCTTTATCACTCCGAACAAGATTCTTCTTGCCGAGGTGTCCGATGAAGAGGCAGCCTCGAGCAAGGCTGGAGCAGAGTCTCGTCGCCGCATTGAGGCAGCCTACGAGATCCTGAGCAACGAAACGGACTGGGAGGGCAAGCCCTTCGAGATCGTTCGTATGCCCACCGCCGAGCCGATCGAGGTTGTCATCGCCCCCGGCGACGAGGACTATGAGCTGTATAAGGGCTTCATCGACGAAATGGGCGGCAAGTTCATGGATGGCACCCCTTGGCCCGAAGGCCCCGTTCACTTTTATGCCGCAGCAAGCTACTGCAACTTCCTCATCTGCAACGGCGTCGTTCTTGGCCAGCGTTATTACCACGAAGGCATGAGCGAAGTCGTGAAGGAGAAGGACGAGCAGGCCAAGGCTGTTCTTGAGAGCTGCTTCCCCGATCGCAAAGTCATCATGATTGACTCTCTCGCGCTTAACCTGTCCGGCGGCGGCGTGCACTGCTGGACCAAGGACGTGGCAGCCAGCTGCTAGCGAGCCTTTGAGCCTGCACTGTCTGATTTAGGCGCCACACTTACTGCTCCCCGAGGGATATCCGTGTTTCCCTCGGGGACACATTCAACAATATTTTTGATAATAATTCGAAAGGAAATAGAAATGAACAACAGCCTTCGCGGTCGCGACTACCTCAACATCCATGATCTCTCCTCCGAGGATTTCCGCTATCTCATCGATCTTGCCTGGAACCTTAAGGCTCAGAAGAAGTCTGGTGTCGACCAGCGCTACTTCCCCGGAAAGAACGTCCTCGCCAACTTTGAGTGGGGCTCGACCCGCACTCGTTGCGCTTTTGAGACGTCCTGCAATGACCTGGGCATGGGCTTTACCTATCTGACCAACTCCCATATGGGTGATTGCGAGACCATCGAGGACGCCATGCGCGTCTTCAACGGCATGTACGACCTCATCGTCTATCGCGCTCAGAAGGACGAGCAGTTCCTCTATGACGTCGCCGATCTTGTTGACATTCCGGTCATCAACGCCCTTACTCTCGGCGATCACCCGACCCAGATGCTCGCTGACGCCCTCACGATGGAGGAGCAGTGGGGTGGCCTGCGCACGAGCCGCGGTAAGAAGATGGCTTTCGTTGGCAACTGCGCCGGTGCCCCGGTGTGGTATGGCCGCCTGTGCGCCATGCTCGACATGGACTTCCTCGCCGTCGGCCCCGATGATCTCCGTCATCAGATGTGCAAGGAAATGATTGAGGAGGTCGAGGCCTGCTACGCCAAGTATGCTCCCAACAGGACCTTCACCATCACCTCTGATCTTGACGCCCTGGACGGCGTTGACGTTATCGTTACCGAGGAGTGGCGCTACATCAACCCCGAGTGCGGCGAAGAGGTTCTGGATCCCGACGACTACAACTCTTGGCTTGGCGATGCCGAGTCCCTGTATCCCTATCGCGTCACCAGCGAGCTGTGCAAGCGCACCAACAACCCCGACATCTTCTGCATGCACGAGCTCCCCTCTGTTCACAACGCAAATCACCGCGTTGGCAAGATGCTCCTCGACCAGTGCAAGAGTGACCTGCACCGCGAGATCATCACCGAGGGCTTTGAGATTGCCGACGAGTGCTTTGAGGCCAATGCTTCGGTCATCTTCCGTGAAGCAGAGAACCGTCAGCACACCATCAAGGCCGTTATGTGTGCCCTTCTGGGTCTCTAGGAGCTGTTTCAATGGGAAATGCAAAGTTAAAGAGCAGCAAGGTTTACGCATGGGTTCTCGTAATCGCGCTCGGCCTCATGTCTGCCGGCACGACCGGATCCTATAGCGTCATCGCGGGCTCCTTCGTCGCACCTGTGTGCGAGGAGTTCGGGTTTGACTATTCCATCTTCTCGTATTACTTCACCGCAACGCTCATTGGTCTTGCGGCAGCTCTTCCGTTTGTCGGAAAACTCATCCCCAAGGTCGTTGGCAAGGTTTGGCTCCCCGTCGTCGAGCTTATTCTGCTCGCTGCCGGCGCAGGCATGGCCTTCTACACCGAAGTCTGGATGTTCATCGCCGCTGGCGCCCTGATTGGCGTTTGCTTCGCCTTCACCACCGGTGTCGCCATGTCCGATGTTATTGACCAGTGGTTCAAAAAATCCGGTGGCCTGGCAATTGGTCTCGCTTGGGCAGTGAACTCGATTTACATGCTCATCATGAGCCCCGTCATCACCTCTGTCATCGAGGCCGCTGGCTGGAGAACCGGTTATCTGGTGCTCGCTGGTGTCTCCGCCGTGCTCATTCTTCCCGCTTCCGTCCTGATCATCCGCTATAAGCCTCAGGACAAGGGCATGCTGCCCTATGGCTACGTCGAAGGTGAGACGGTCGCCGAGACCGAGGAGACGACCGAGGATGGCGCGCGTGGCGTCAGCTATGCGCGCGCCATTAAGTCGCCTGCCTTCTTCTTCTGCATCGGCTTCCTCTGCCTCGTTCAGCTCACTTGCTGCATGAACCAGCTCTTCCCGACGTATGCTTCCGAGGTTGGTTTCAGCCCCATTGTGGGCGGCTTCATGGTTTCCGCCGCATCGCTCTTCGATCTGTTCCTCAACCCGATCGTTGGCACCACTTGCGATAAGTTCGGCAGCACGAAGGCCATCCTGGGCTGGCTTGCCATCTCCATCCTCTCTTTTGTCATGCTTATGATGAGCAGCGGCAACTCGACGCTCAGCATTCTTGCTGCTGGTGTTAACGACGTCATGTACGTCATCGCCGGCACTGCTCTGACCGTTTTGGTGATGGACGTCTTTGGCTCCCGTGACTTTGGTCGCATCTTCGCGCTCATCTGCTCCGTGGGCTATATCGTCGGAGCCTTTGGCATGCCCGTTATGATGAAGGTCTATGAGCTTGTCGGCTCCTTCCAGGGTGTCTTCATCTTCTGCATCGCATGCAACGTTATTATCGGCCTGTTCTTGCTGCTGGCAAAGAAGACTGGTAAGAACCTCTCCTGGGACGAATAGTTCGATTCGTCTTAGACATACGCTGTAGGACTTAGCCTGCAGCCGCTTTGGGGCATCGACTAACGTCGGTGCCCTTTTTCATCGAATGTGACAAAGGGATAGTCCCTTTGTCACATTCCTCTCTTGCGCCTAACTTGTTTTGCCCACCAGCGTGATGCGGATGCTTGGATGGGTGTATTCGTCAAACTCGTCCTCGGGATCCGTGTCAAACGAGTAATACGCTTTGATGGGGTCGTCACTCGTTCTGATAGAGATTCTCTCGTAGAGTGAGCCGCTCAAAAAAGCCTGCCTAAACTCTTCGGGGAGCTTCTGCGGTGCTAGGAGCTCGGGGCTTGCGGTCTTGACGTCTATGGTTTGGACGACAGAGGAAAGCTCGTCAAGGTCGAGCTCGATACGGGCGAGGTTGTCCTCAAGGCTCGCATCGGGGTCGATCTCTGCTATATAACTCACTTCCTTGAGCGTTCCCTTGTTGTCGAAATCCAGGTACGTATAGGTCTTCTGGGCATCGGAGTCGCCGTCGTGCAGGTAGCCGCGGACGTGATAGCCGTAATCTTTATATCGCTCGTAAGGGTCATCGGCAGACACGTACTCGCATGCGGGCTCTAGCGTCTTGCGGGCGATGGCGATCTGCTCGGCCGCGGCCGCGGCGTTATCCTGCATCTCGATGTTTCCCTGCGCCAGCTGCGGGATATAGGCGCCGCACACGATTGCGAGGGGCAGCGTCACAAGCGCAATGATCCACTTTTTTGCATGGGGGATAGGCACGCTATAGGCCTCCGCCATGGCCTTTGCGTTGGCGAAGCTCTCGGTAAGCACGTCTGCTGCGGTGGCGACGGCGTCTACGGCGGCAGCGACTTCTGCCGCGCCGCCCAGGTTGCGTGCGGTCTCGTTGTCGCTGTTCTTGAGCAGGCGCGCGGCGGCCTGCGTGCCAACAACGCCTGCGATTTGTGCCGAGCGGTCTTTCTCACTCTGCTCGACGGCGAGCCGGTGCTGCATTTCCTTCCACTGCTTGCCGCGCATGCCAAAGCGCGGTGCGAGCGCGCAGTAGCAGAATATGACGAGCTCGATGGCGGCGAGCACCAAGGCGGCCATCAAGCCTGTTTCTTGGAAGCCTTCGTGATGGAAGACGATGTCGTCAATCATTTCGAAGGGGGTAATCAATAAGGGCAGCAAGAATGCCATGGCAAGCGCCGCACCGGCAACCTTGGGACAGATGCAGTATCGCTGGATGCGCCTACGTTCTTGTTCGGTGAGCTGCTGCATAGGGTCCTCGACTCTCATCGTTTTTCGGGGGCGATGCGCACACGCTCTTGAGTATAAATGAGTAGAGGGTGTGCTCTGCTCAAACATAGTGATCAACAGCGTGTTATTGGCAATCGTTGCGCAGCGACTGCTGGAGGGGTAGTTAACGCCAAGTAGCCGCCTCCGCCTTGTGGGTGGCCTCAAGGACAAGGCATAATGCATGTGACAAAGGGACTGTCCCTTTGTCATATTGATGTGAAAGTAGATGTTGATGATTCTATCGTTGGCCCCTATGGAGGGGATTACTGGGCATGTGTTCCGTCGCGTGCATGCGGAGTGCTTCGGTGCACTCGATTGCTATTACACGCCGTTTTTGCCGCCGCCGCGGGTGGGAAACCGCTTTGGCGGCAAGGCGTTTAAGGAGATCGATCCTGCCAATAACCATGGGCTCAACGTAGTGCCCCAGCTCATGTCCAAGAACGCGGACGAGTTTGTGTGGGCGGCACAGGTGCTCGCCGACATGGGATACCGTGAGGTCAATCTCAACCTTGGCTGCCCCTCGGGTACGGTTGTTGCCAAGGGTAAAGGATCGGGCTTCTTGCGCAACTTGGACGAGCTCGAGGTGTTCTTGAGTGATGTGTGCGAGCGGTCGCCGTTGCCGGTATCGGTAAAGACGAGGCTGGGGCTGGAGAGCGACGACGAATACGAGCGCGTGCTCGATCTGTATTGCCACATGCCGCTGGCAGAGCTGATCGTGCATCCGCGCGTACAGAAGGACCGCTATACGGGCTCGCCGCGCAAAGAGTTTTATGGCGAGACGCTGGAGCGTGCGCCGTTCCCCGTGGCCTATAACGGCGACATTTTCGATCTTGAGGACGTGGATGCGCTGGTGGAGGCTTATCCCGGCACGCGCCATGTGATGCTGGGGCGTGGCCTGCTTGCGAACCCCGCTCTGGCTCGCATGGCCAACGGCGGTTCTGCTGCCACGACAACCGAACTGCAACGTTTCCACGACACGCTGTTTGCGGCCTATGCAGAAGAGATTGGCGGCAACGCGGTCTTTCGTATGAAGGAGTGGTGGTTCTACGCCAAGTGCGCTTTCGCCGACCCCGCTACCGTTCACAAGCTCGTACGTAAGACCAAAAAGGTCGACGAATACCGCGCCGCCGTCGAGTGCGTCTTTCGCGAGCAGCCACTCGCACCCACAGCCCGCTTCCACGGCTAGCTAGTCGTAGGGGACGTTCTTTAACGACTAGTCATTTAAGAACGTCCCCTACGACTATGTTGCAAAAAGCTGTACGCCAGCATCCGAAGATGTCGAAAAATGTCGACTTTGGATGCTGACGTACATGTTTGGGTCGTATGGGTTGGGGCATTGGAGCCGGCCGACCGCAATAGCACGCTAGAGCAGGTTCTTCTGTACCCATGCGATGATGTCGCTCGACTCGTAGAGCGGCTTGCCGTCGATGAACAAGCAGGGAACTTGGCGTTTTCCGCCGATGGCGATGAGCGTCTGCTCGGCCTCGGTATCGGTCGAGATATTGCGCTCGGGAATGGTCACGCCGTTATCGGCCAAAAAGCGCTTGACCTTTATACAATACGGGCAGCCAGTCATAACGTAGAGCACGAGCTCATGATCAGTAGCCATAGGTCTCCAATCGGTTGAAGTTTTGATTGAAATACCCAAAGCCGCCGCGGTCTATGCGCGCGTCAACGACGACTCGATTGCCTGAACCAGAAACGTCGTGGCTCCGGTGCCGCAGGGCTTGTCGTAGTAGTCAACAAAGCGCTGATCGGCAAGATAGCCGTGGGCGAGGCCCAGGTATGCTTCGTCTTGGGGCTCGTGTCCCCAGTTAAGGGCAATCCATCGACGGTGCATTGCGACAAGTTTGTGGGCCTCGTTGCTCTCTGGGTCGCCAATGCCCATGGCAATCGAAAGCTGGCCCAGAACAGCGCGTTCAAGTTCCTTCATGTCGTTCCATGTCTCGGGGTCCATGTCCAGCAGCGCCTCGTTTGCTGCGTCGATAGCCTCATCGCCATAGCGCGCCCGCGCCTCGGCACCGCAGCGCTCCTCGTTTTCCTGCACGGTGCGCCAGCGCTCCAGTTGCGGCAGGACGGCGCCCATGAGCGAGACGGCTTCGTCGAGCGACATGCCGGTGTTTTGCGCCAGCCGCGGGGCGCAATCCTCGATCATCGCCTCCATGGTGGTGTCGTAGGTGTACTTGCCGTGGTCGTAGCACCACTTGCAGTAATGGTCGGTCGCGGCGCCCGTGGCATCGGTGCCGCAGTCGTCGGGCGTGAGTATCATGCCGCAGCTCTGGCAATAATGCTCGGGCATTTCGAGCAGGTGGGACAACGGCTCTCCGGTTACGGCGGCAATGAGCTTCATCATGTCGATGCCCGGTGTGACCTCGTCGCGCTCCCAACGGCTGACGGCTTGGCGTGTGACGAAGAGCTTGGCGGCGAGCTGCTCTTGGGTAAGGTGATGGGCGCGGCGGATGGCAATGAGCTTTTCTGCAAAGGCCATAGCGGCTCCTTTCTGCTGGTTGATGGCTTAAGCATACGCGGCGGCAGGCGCCCTTCCAAGCAACCGTTGGTTGCATGACAGGAGTCCGCGGCGAAGAATTGCGCGCAACGCCCCACGCCTCCATGCCGTACAATGACCGGCATGAAACCTATTGCACACATACATACCGACCTGCCGCAGAAGTTCGGCATTCCGCGCAACAGCTTTTTGGCGCCTCATCTGCAGGGACGCATCGTTTTCGAGTCGGAATTTGCCTCCAATGCAGCGGTTGAGGGTCTGGACTCCTTCTCTCACCTGTGGCTGCTGTGGCGCTTCGAAAACGGAACGCCCGGCGGCACGGCTAAGGACATAGCCGCCGATGCCAAAACGCAGGACAGGTCCGGTGCCAACGCAAAATGGTCGAAGACCGTGCGTCCGCCGCGCCTGGGAGGAGCCGAGCGTGTGGGCGTCTTTGCCACGCGCAGCCCGTTTCGCCCTAATCCCATCGGTCTCACCTGCGTCGAGCTCGATCGTGTCGAGTTCACCGACGATGGTCCCATCATCCATGTGCTGGGGGCCGACCTGCGTGACGGCACGCCCAGCTACGACATTAAGCCCTACATCCCGTTTGCGGATTGCCACTCGGATGCGACCGGCGGCTGGATTGAGGATGCTCCGTGGCAAGAGCTCGATGTTGAGTTTCCGCAAGCTCTGCAGGATATGGTCCCGCCCGCAAAGATTTCTGGCTTGGTCGAGGTTCTACGCCAAGATCCGCGCCGCGCGGGCAGCAAGCACGAGCCAAACCGCGTTTACCACTTGGCCTACGCCGGACTCGACATATCTTTTACGGTCGATGAAACCCAGCTAACCGTAGTCGCCGTCAACGACGCGCAAGACTAACCAGCCACTCGTCCGCACCCGTCAAATTAAGCGCCAAACTCCGCGCCAAAACCGCCCACGCTGGTGGACAATAACGCCTACCAAAACAATCACTTTGCACGGGGGCTCAGCATGAAATACGACTTTAGCTCGCTTATCGACCGCCACGGCATGGACTCCATCGCCGTTGACTCCTGGGGCGAGATCCCCGGTATGGCTCCGAACGCACCCGACGAGGGCTTCGACCGCATTCCCATGTGGGTGGCCGACATGAATTTTGCCACGGTGCCCACGGTCCAGGAGCACATCATTCAGCGTGCCCAGCACCCCATGTTTGGCTATTTCAATCCGCGCTCCGAGTATTTCGACCGCATCATCGAATGGCAGAGCCGCCGCAATGGCGTCGAGGGCCTGCGCCCTGAACATATCGGCTACGAAAACGGCGTGCTGGGCGGTGTCGTGTCGACGCTGCGTGCGTATGTTCAGCCAGGCGATGCGGTGCTGGTCCACAGCCCTACCTACATCGGCTTTACCAAGTCCATCGAGGCCGCGGGCTATCGTATTGTCCACAGCCCGCTTAAGCTCGACGACCAGGGCGTGTGGCGTATGGACTTTGAGGACATGGAGCACAAGCTCGCCCAAAACCACATCCATGCCGCGGTGTTCTGCTCGCCGCACAATCCCTGCGGCCGCGTATGGAAACGCGACGAGATTGAGCGCGCCATGGACATCTATCGCCAGCACGATTGCGTGGTGATATCGGACGAGATTTGGTC
>DAWBYD010000258.1:0-7079 GCA_052278285.1 Collinsella sp.
CGAGCACAGGAACGGTCAGGCGCGGCTGTGCCAGCTCATGAAGGGCAGCGCGCAAAAATGCCATGTAACCGGCCACGACAAACACCGCACGCAGAGGCGTCGGCAAGAACCAGCGACGTGCGTAATGGGCGCCGACGAGTGTCGCCAGGTCCATAACGAGTTTGTGCTTGCGCGGCTCGAGTTGCATCACATAGCCCGACTTGGCATCGGCGATGGCTTGAGCATCGAGTGCGCCCAAGGCGTCGAGCACGCTCGCACGACACTGCTCGTCATATTCGAGCGCCATCTGGCCGATGCGGCCGTAGACGCGCACTTTGCGCACGCCGTCGATTTCGCCGCCAAGCTTAAGAAGTGCATCGAGATCGCTCTCTGGCACAGGACCCGCCAATTGAAGACGGGTCCTGCCGGGGATCTCGCTAATAATCGAGAATCTCATAGTTTGTGCCTGGGAGCGTTACTCGGCTGCCTCGTCAGCAGCCGCCTCGCTCTGGGTGATGTAGGCAGCCTCGGCAACCATGTCATCGACATTAGCCTTGGCCTGCTCGACCATGTCCTGATAGCAGTTCTTGACGCGCATACCGCACGCGATGCCCTGCACGCAGGCGTTCTTTACCGGAGCGCTGGTGAGCAGCTTGATGCCGGCCGTACCAAGCAGAAAACCGCCACCGACAAGCAGGGTGTTAAACGTCGACTTCTTCATGTTGCTTCTCCCTTTTGCCGCACAAGCGCGGCATGGTGCCTTAGCACCCGAGTTCATTAGTTTGCTCGAGCACGCTTTTGAGACTAGTTTAGTCGAACTATTATGGTCAACCAAAGTTAACCTTTGGAAATCTTGGTCCCCTTTCCTACAGCTGCCAGGCAGCCGCTTCCTTTTGCAGTGCGACCATGCGGGCAAATTCTCCGCCTGCCGCCTTAAGCTGCGCCGGAGTGCCCTGCTCGGCAACCACACCATCCTTGAGCACAACGATTTTGTCGGCATTTTCCACCGTACGCATACGATGGGCAATAACGATAACCGTCTTACCTGCAAGCAGACGGGAGAGTGCCTGCTGTACCACGGTCTCGTTCTCCACATCCAAGCTTGCCGTCGCCTCGTCCAACAGCACGATGGGCGCGTCTTTGAGCAGCGCGCGGGCGATGGAGATGCGCTGGCGCTCGCCACCGGAGAGTTTGGAGCCGTTCTCGCCGATCATGGTGTCGTAGCCCTGCGGCATGCGGTTCACGAACTCGTCGCAGTTGGCGGCACGCGCGGCCGCAAGCACTTCCTCATCGGTGGCATCACGACGCCCGAGGCGGATGTTTCCCATCACCGTGTCGTCAAAGAGCAGCACGTCTTGGAACACAATGGCGTAGTCGCGCAGCAGCACCTCGGGATCAACGCTCGCTACATCCACGCCGCCCACGGTGACCGTGCCTTCGGTGGCATCCCAAAAGCGCGCGGCCAGGCGGCTCACCGTAGACTTACCGGAACCTGAAGGACCGACCAGCGCCGTGACCTCGCCTTCCTTGGCGGTAAAGCTTACATCGGTAAGAACTTTCTCGCCGGCACGGCCGTCCTCGCCCGCACCATAGCCAAATGCCACGTGATCGAACACCACATCGTGGCCCACGGGCTCAAATTTCTCGCTGCCCCGTGCCACGGGCTCTTCCATGATGGAACGCATGCGCTTGGCAGAGGACTCGGCGGCAAACAGCTCGGACATTAACATTAACGCTTGGTCAAAGGGTGCATAGATACGGCTCACCATGAGCAGGAAGGCAAACAACACCAAAAAGTCGACCTGCCCGGAGGCGACCATCGCGGCACCCGTGACCAGCGTGGTGGCAATACCCAAACGCAGGATGGCAAAGGCGGAGTTGACCAAAAGCCCGTTAGCGAGCTCGCCCTTGGTGGTCTCGCGCTCCTCGGCATCGATCACGGCGTTGAGTCCCTCAAGATAATGGGCCTCCTGGTTGGTGGCGCGGATCTCGCGAACGCAGTCGAGCGTCTCTTGAATAGCCTCGGTAACCTTGACCTTCTCGGCACGCACGCGATCGAACACCGGAGTCATGGGGCCGCGTGTTAGATACAGCACGGCAAAGGCCACGGGAACGCTCCAAAACGCCGCGATCGCTAGCTGCCAGCAAAAGAACAGCGACGCCACGAACACAATGGCGCTTGCGATGATGGCACCCCAAAGCTCTCCCAGCACGTGGCTGTAGGCGTGCTCCATAGCCTGGACGTCACCCATGATGGTCTCGGTTAAATCGGCCAGATCACGACGACCGAAAAACGACAGCGGCAATTTGCGCAAGCGCTCGGCGATCTCCATACGCTGCTTGCCGCACTCCTCGTAAAAGATGCAGTAGGTGTAGTAATACTGCTGCCAGTTAGAGGCAAAGAGCAGCACGAAAAAGACCAGGAGGCCGCCCACGATCGGCAGGGCATCCGACAGGTCGGCGCCGGTGGCGAGATGCTCGGCAAAACCGGCCATAACCAGGAATAAAAAGCCCATGCCGGCCATGGTAATGAGATTAGTGAGCGTGGTCCAGAAAATGCCACGTTTTACGCCGGCGACGCCTTTATCGGATAGGAAATACTTCTTTTGGAATGAGGCGAACATTTAGGCCTCGCCTCCCTTCGTGACGGCGGCATCCGCGGTCGCAGCAGTGATCTTCCAGCTCGCGGCCTGTTCGTATTCGGCCCACATCTTGGCATACAGGCCCTCTTGGGACAGCAGCTCGGCATGGGTGCCAGCCTCCTGCACGCTGCCCTGGTTGAGCACCACGATTTGGTCTGCGCCCACTACAGTCGAGAGTCGGTGCGCAATCATAATGACCGTGCGACCCGCCGCCAGCTTGCTAAAGGCGCGCTGGATGAGCGCCTCGTTCTCGGGGTCGGCAAACGCCGTCGCCTCATCGAGCACCACGATAGGCGCGTCTTTAAGGATCGCGCGGGCGAGTGCCACGCGCTGGACCTCGCCGCCCGAAAGATATGCCCCGCCGGCGCCGAGCATGGTATTGATGCCCTGCGGGAGCTTGGCCACAATGTCGTCGCACTGAGCTGCGGAGAGGGCCGCACGCACTTCGTCGTCAGTGGCCGTAGGCTTGGAGGCGCGCACGTTATCGGCAAGTGTTTGCCGGAACAGCTGGTTGGTCTGGAACACGAAGGCGACCTGGTCCATAAGCTCGTGCGGATCCATATCGCGAACGTCCACACCGCCTACAAGCACTCGACCCGAGGAAACATCCCAAAAACGCGGGATCAGGCTTGCGCAGGTTGACTTACCGCCACCCGAGGGACCCACCAGGGCGAGGGTGCTACCCGCGGAAACGCTAAAACTCGCATGGTTGACGGCAGGCGCTTCGGCGCCCTCGTAGGTAAAGCTCACATCCTCAAATCGCACGTCGCTGCCGGCAGGGTGCTTGGGTTGGGCGGGCACGGAGAGCTGCTTGGAATCCATGATGCTTCGGATGCGAGCCAGCGAATCGGCACTCATCTGAGAGGCCTCGCCCACAAACATGAGCTTGGTCATGGCCGTCGGTACCACGGCCGAAAATATCGCGTAAAACGTGAAGTTTGCCATAAAATGCGCGAAGTCCGTCTCGCCCGGCGCCAACAGCAACGCCACGGGCAGCAGGAATGCCACAAGACCATTGAGCGCGGTAAGGTTGAGTACCTGCGGACCTCGGCAGAACGTGCCCGCATAGCTTTGTGCCATGTCGGCGTATTCGGCGATCGCATCGTGGAAGGCCTTGAAGGAGTAGACCGTCTGCTGAAACACCTTGACCACGGGGATGCCGCGTACGTATTCGGTGCCGGTCTTGTTCATCTTGACCAGCGCTCCCATGTAGGCCTTCATGAACTCGGCGCCTTTGCCGCCCATCATGGTGGCCATGGCGCCAAGCGAAACGACGACCGAGATAAGGCATGCCACCCCCAAACGCCAATCGAGGGCGAAAAGCAGCACGAGCAAGCCCACGACCATGGCGGTGGCGCCGGCGATATCGGGCAGCATGTGCGCGAGCAGGGTCTCGGTGGAGGCGGCGCATCCGTCTACAATACGGCGCAGCTCACCGGTGGCGTGCGTGTCAAAGTAGCCAAGCGGCAGCTTAAGCAGGTGCTCGCTCGTAGTCTTGCGGATATTGGACGCGCAGCGAAACGCAGACAGGTGCGTGCACATGAGCCCCACGAAATAAACTACGATGCTTGCCAGGGCAAAACCAACGGCCCACCAGCCATACATCGCGATGTCGCAGGCTTCGCTCCAGTTAGGCGCCACGGCGATAAGGTCTCGCGCGACAAACCAGATGCAGACGTACGGGCCAAAGCTCAGCAGCTGTGAGAGCGCTGAGAGAGCCATGCCCAAATAAGTTAGGAATTTACGGTCGCCAGCATATGCAAGCAGCTCGCCGATACCGCCGCCTTCCCTTTTTGATCCCTTTGCCATAAGGTTCCTTTCTAACGGCTTGAGAGTTAACCTTAATCAACTTATCATTGATATGTTAGCCAAGGCACACAATCGAGCCAGGCGTGGACGTTTCCGCAAAGGAAGGGGACGCTTTTGAAAATGCATCGGGCGGCGACCGACATAACCGAGCTCTATGCACCACAGTTTGAGCAGTTTGGCTTGGAGCTTACCGGCAAGGGCGCCGTCTTTACCGGCGAGGTGGCAAACGACCGGGCGCACGGCCGCGCATGGATCATGCCCCTCTCCCCCACCTGCATCGTCATGGAGCATTTCATCACCCCGACGCACGATATGTACCTGGCCGAATACACACCCGAGCCATACGCCTGCGTGAGCGAAGTCAGCGCGCCCACACTTACATGCATGCCCGAGGCTGGCATAACGCCCGCGAACCTCAAACCATTGCATGGACCGTGGCCAAACAATGCCGTTTGCAGCTTTATCCAAGATAGCTGTGGCGAGGAATTAAGCCCGCTGTTTGCGGGGCAGCTCTATCACTCGCGCTCGGTGCTCTTTTTGCCTGGATATTTTGACGAACTGGAGCACCGCTATCCCACCGAGTTCGCGGGAATCTTTGAGGCGTTTGCCGAGCCATGGCACGAGGAAGCGACGTCTGCCATCTGCCACACGCTGCGCCGGATAAACGAGGACCGCGCCCGCACCGTAGGCGGACACGTCTATATGCAAGGCATCGTGGAGACCATGGTCGCGGAGCTCGCCTGTTCGCGCGCGGCCCACAAGCAGGCGCGGCAGGCGGCAGACACACGCGTCAGCATAACCATTGCCGAAGAAGCAACGGCAATGATTGAGCGCGCGCTCGACAAAGGCAGGCGTGTGGGTATCAACGAGGTGGCCGAGAGGCTCTACACAAGCCGCTCCAAACTATGCGCCACCTTTAAGGCCCAAACTGGCGAGTCCCTGGGCGCCTACATTCGCAGACGCCGTATGGAGCGAGCACAGGACCTTTTGGCCGATAGCTCGCTCACGATAGCGCAGGTGGCAGAGCGTCTAGGCTACCCTCAGCAGGCCGCCTTCGCCCAAGCCTTCAAGCAACACACCGGCACCACCCCCACCACTTGGCGCTCCCAGCATATATAAAGAATGAGGGCGCCATCGGCGCCCTCATTCACCAAATTCTATTCAGCCCCACCTGACCCGAACGGCCGAGTCGTCACGGAACCGAGGGGCCGGGCGCAGGGCCTTGCCTCTCAATGAGTTCCGCACGAACAGGAGGCGCCAGTGGCGCCTCCGTCGTGAGTCAGGACTGTCCGAAATTGAGAGGCAAGGCCCTGCGCCCGGCCCCTCGGTTCCCGTTTACGAGAGCGACGTTCTCAGCAACTCGTTGAAGAGCTTCGGGTTGCCCTTGCCGCGGCTCGCCTTCATGCACTGGCCCACCAAAAAGCCGATGACCTTCTGGTTGCCGTCGCGATACTGCTGCGCCTGATCGGCACAGTTTGCCAGCACCTCGTCCACGATCGGCTGCAGCGCGCCGGCATCGCTCACCTGACGCATGCCGCGCTCGTCGACGATCTTGTTGGGGTCGTCGCCGGTCTGGGCCATGGCCTCAAAGACCTCGTGCGCCTGGTTGGAGCTGATGGCATCGGTCGCCAGCAGCTTGGCAAGGGCTGCCACCTGAGCCGGCGCAATACCGGACTCGGTCAGCGAGACACCCGCGCCCTTAAGGTAGGCGATCATCTCGTTGACCAGCAAGTTTGCAACCGTCTGGGCCTCCTTGCCAGCCATACCGGCAGCGGCGGCCTCAAAGAACTCGGCAAACTCGGGGTCGCCGGCGATCTGCTCGGCGTCGGCCGCCTTAATGCCAAAGTCGGCCTCAAAACGGGCGCGCTTGGCATCGGGCAGCTCGGGGATCTCGCCACGGCAGCGGTCGATGAACTCGTCGTCTAGGTCGAACGGCGCCAGGTCGGGATCGGGGAACAGGCGATAGTCGTCTGCCGTTTCCTTCACACGCATGACCACGGTGCGCTTGCGGCTGGGCTCCCAGTGACGGGTCTCCTGGTAGATAATGCCGCCCTCCTCGAGCACCTCTGCCTGGCGGCAAATCTCGTAGGCAAGGCCATCGTGCAGGCTCTTAAACGAGTTAAGGTTCTTGAGCTCGGTCTTGGTGCCCAGCTTGGTCTCGCCGCGGCGGCGCAGCGACACGTTGCCGTCGCAGCGCATGGAGCCCTTCTCCATGGAGCAGTCCGAAATACCCAGCGTCACAAAGATGCGACGGAGCTTTTCCATAAACAGCCGCGCTTCCTCGGGCGTACGCAAATCGGGCTCGGTGACGAGCGCGATGAGCGGCGTGCCGCAGCGGTTGTAGTCGACGAGCGACTCGGCAGCGGCCGTAATACGGCCCTCGGCACCGCCCACGTGCACCATCTTGGCGGCGTCCTCCTCCATATGGATGCGCAGGATGCGAATGGGCACCGTGTAGGAACCGTCCTCGCGACGCTCGGGCATCTGCAGGTTGGACGCGTCATAGCTGGCCAGGTGGCCGGCACGCTGATTACCCTCGCGCATGGTCGACGTCATGGACGTGGACAGGCCCTCGGCGTTGGCCGAGGCGCTCGCCAGGCTCTGGGCCTCGGCCTCGCCAAACGCGCAGTCGGGGCGCTCGGCGGCACC
>DAWBYD010000259.1:0-2052 GCA_052278285.1 Collinsella sp.
AACCACCACAAAGGTGCCTGTACCCTTTGTGATGGTTTTGATCATGGTTATTTGGCGCCTTGCATGACCTCGTCGAGGGTAACACTCACGGCGTGCTGCGTCGGCACCCAGTCAACCTTCAAGAACAGAGCAGCCACCGTAATGGGGATATAACTGAACATAAAGATCGGGAAGGTAAACAGGTTAGTCACCAGACGCCACTTTTGCGCGCAGTGAATATGCTTGTACTCAAAGATGGTCGTGAGCAGTGCCAGGATAAAGAACGTCTGATACATCATGGCGAAGGTCAAAATGAGCGAAGCGGCGCACGCCTGCATCTCAACCTCGGTAGCCAAAAAGCCATGCGAAAGACCGCCCACGATGAGGAACGTCGCATTGGCGAGCATCGAGATCAACGATAGCAGCATGCCGGGCGCAATCGTCATGAACATGTCATAGGCGGCAAAGCGATGGTAGCGAAAGGTCGATTTGACCAAGTGCTTACCGTAGGTAAAGAATACCTGGTAGAAGCCCTTAGTCCAGCGCATACGCTGTTTCCAGGACGCCTTAAACGTCACGGGCTGTTCGTCAAAGAACTCCGCCGGTGCATAGCCAATGCGAATGCCGTGGATGGCGCAGAACGTGGTGAACTGAATGTCCTCAGTCAGCGTGTGGAACTGCCAACCGTGCATGCCCTCGATAACACTGGCGGAGATGAGGTAGCCCGAACCTGAGACGGCGCAAGACGTCTTGCAGATGTTGCGCGCGTTGTTGAGAAAGCGCGCCTCGCGCAGATACCACGTAGCATTAGCCGCCGAGATCCACGAGCTGCCGAAGTTCTTGGAGTTACGATAGCTCGTGACCACATGAAAGCCCTGGTCAAAAGCATCGTTCATCTTGGATACGTAATCACGGGAGATAACGTTGTCGGCATCGAAGATAAAGTAGCCCTCAAACGTGTCGGGATACTCGTTAAGGATGCGGTCGAAGCCAAAGTCCATGACCCAGCTCTTACCCTTGCGGGCTAGGTCGTTGCGCTCATAAACGATGGCGCCCGCCTCGCGCGCGAGCTGCGCGGTGTTGTCGGTGCAGGCGTCGGCAACGACAAAGACCTCGATGAGCTCGGACGGATAGTCCTGATCCTTGATGGAGCGAACGAGGTTGGCAATCACGGCCTCCTCGTTATGCGCAGCAATAAAGAAGGCATAGCGGTGGAGTTTTTTGGCCTTGGGAGGCGCGACCTCGCCACGAAGAGCGCCAATGACAAAGAAGACCACCTGGTATAGAAAGCAGACCGTGAGCAGCGTGACGACAATCTGGTTGAAGATCACGATGGGTGTGTTGGTTTGTAAAAAGGCGAGCATGCAGGCTCCCAGCAACGCGTTACGTAAACAATCGTATATCTTACCGCAGGCTTACCGAGTTCAAGAAACCACCTAATACTGGCTAGGCTTCGAGCAGACCGAGCTGCGGGACGATTTCGTCGCCGGCGGCAGTGCGGCCGAGCGAACGCGGGGCCAGATCGTCCAGAACCGCCGCAAGGTCCCACGGCAGTTCGTCACGGCACTCAATGCGCACCCCCGTCGCGGGATGGTCGAATGCGATGCGCCAGGAATGAAGGAATTGCCTGGTCAGACCCTGATCGGCGCGCGCATCGCACTTACCGTAGAGCGGATCGCCCACGCAGGCGTGGTTGATATGGCGCATATGCACGCGAATCTGATGCGTGCGACCGGTAAACAGGTGGCACTCGACAAGCGTGTAGCCGTCGTCGAAACGCGTGGAATCAAAGCGTTCAAGCACCTTGAAGGTCGTGATGGCCTGGCGCGCAAAGGGGTCATCGGAAACCGCCATCTTCACGCGGTCGCGTGTCGATCGGGCAATACCGGTGTTGATGGTGCCCTCGTCCATGGCGATGTGCCCGTGAACGAGCGTGATATAGCGACGGTCGAGTGTGCGCGTACGGATGAGAGTTTGAAGTGCGCGCTGGGTGGCGTCGTCTTTTGCCGCGAGCATAAGGCCCGAGGTATCGCGATCCAAGCGATGCACGATGCCGGGGCGGTCCTCACCCTG
>DAWBYD010000260.1:0-1871 GCA_052278285.1 Collinsella sp.
CCTCGCGGGCGTAAGACGGGCCCACAAAGGACGGAGCGATCAAGCGCGGCGTGCCCGGGATGTTAAAGGCCATGTAGGCGGGGTGGAAGAGCTGCGGCATAATCTTGCAGCCGTACTCATGCACGGCGGCGGCGAGCTTTTCCCAGCCGGGGATGAACGTGTCGTCGTAGCAGCACATGTCGCCCGGCAGATAGGTATAGGTGGGCTCGACCGTCACGACCTCGGTGATGATGAGGCCCACACCACCCTTGGCGCGGGCGCGGTAGTGGTCGACCAAGTCGTCGGTCACATAGCCATGATCGGCCAGGTTCGTGGACACCGGCGGCATAAAGACGCGGTTCTTGACCTCGGTCGTACCGACCTTGATCGGACTAAAGAGCATCGGGTAGGCGGATGACTCCATACAGGCTTCCTTTCGTTTAAGCCGCTCGGCGGCAGTTGCTAACGTACTTATCGTATCAGCAACCGCCGCGTCCGTACCCGCTCGCACTCCCCCGCCTTTAATCCGATCCCCACAAAAAGTTGCGGTGGAATACGGAGTAGATGAGACTTTTGCCAGCCAAAACAGTCCGTATTTCACCGCAACTGATGGGTGGGATGGAGTTAGAGGCCCAGATAGGTAGTCATGCCTTCGACGGCGAGCTTGGCGCCGGCTACGGCGTGAACAACCGTCAGCGGGCCGTTGACCACGTCGCCGGCGGCAAAGACGCCAGGCACGGTGGTCATGCCGCGCTCGTCGACCGAAAGAAGGCCGCGATGGTCGGTCTCCAGACCGCCCGTCGTAAGCACAAGCTTGTCCTTGGGCACCTGCGAAGCCGCAATCACAACTGTGTCGGCAGACGCATGGTCGAGCTCTTCCTCGTAGCCCACCACATTGTTGTCCTCGTCAAAGATAGCCGTCTCGAACACCGGACCGTTATCATCGATGGCGCAGATCGCCTTGCCGCGCACAATCTCGGCACCGTCAAGCTCGGTCAGCTCCATCTCGTCATCGATGGCAGAGATATGGCGCGATCGGGCATACACAGTGACCTTGCGGGCACCCGAGCGCAGGGCCGTGCGGGCAACATCCATGGCCACATTGCCGGCGCCGATAACCGCCACGTTCTGCCCGATTGCCACGCTCGTGGGATCGACCAGATAATCGATACCAAACAGCACGCTGCCGCGCGACTCGCCGGGAATACCCAGCTTTCGAGCGCGCCAGGTACCAGTACCGACAAAGACCGCATCGTAGCCGTCGCGCAGCAGGTCGTCGATATGCAGCGCGCCACCGATGGTGGTCGAGGGGCGCACGCGCACGCCAAGCGAGCACATCACGTGGCGATACTTTTGCACGAGCGCACGGGGCAGGCGGAACTCGGGGATACCGTACTCCAGCACACCGCCGATCTCGGGCCGCTGCTCAAATACCGTGACGGCACAGCCCAGCTGGGCCATCTTAATGGCCACGGTAATACCAGCGGGACCGGAACCGCCCACAGCAATCTGTTTACCGCACGACGGTGCGGGCTTCCACTCCTTACGATCCAAATATGCCGTGGAGATATAGTTCTCGATGCTCGAGAAATGCACCGGCGCGCCCTTGCGGCCCTGGATGCACGCGCCCTCGCACTGGCCCGAATGGTTGCAAACCATGGAGCAGACCGCGCTCATGGGATTGTTCTGGAACAGTAGCTCGCCCGCCTCTTCTAGACGACGCTGTTTGAACAGGTCAATGACCTGTGGAATAGGCGTCTGAACCGGGCAGCCCTTAATCTGGCAGAACGCCCTTTTACAACCCAGGCAACGATTCGCCTCTTCGACAATGTGGATAGCCACGCAACTCCCCTTTTTAATGCAATCCAATGGGGCGACGATAAAGACCCTTC
>DAWBYD010000261.1:0-4923 GCA_052278285.1 Collinsella sp.
CACCACAAAGGTGCCTGTCCCCTTTGTGGTGGTTTTGGTGGTTAGGCGTCGAGGTAGATGCGCTGGGGCTGGTTGCGGCGACGAGCAAAGATGATGAGCGCCAGTCCCGCGATTACGAGCGGAAGACTCAGCAGCTGACCCATGGTGATGACGCCTCCCAGCAGATAACCCAGCTGGGCATCGGGCACGCGCACAAACTCAATGAGGAAGCGGACGATGCCGTAACCCATCACAAACACGCCCATAAACGTACCTTGGGGCAGTAGCGGCTTTTTGCGGCTGAGCACCTGCAGAATGCAAAAGAGCACAATACCCTCGAGGAATGCCTCGTAGAGCTGGGAGGGATGGCGCGGCATATCGCCCGCGGTGCCACCGAAGATCACGCCCCAGGGCAGATCGGTCGGCTTGCCCCACAGCTCGCCGTTGACAAAGTTGGCGCAGCGTCCCAGACATAAGGCCAGCGGAGCACCGATAACGGCAAGGTCGGCGATGGTCCAGGCGTCGAGCTTGTACATGCGGCACACGAGCACGCCGCCGATGATGCCGCCCACCAGGCCGCCATGGAAGCTCATGCCGCCCTCGTTGGTGGCAAAGATCTCGAGCGGATGCGCCCAGTAGTAGCCGTCGCCGTAAAAGATGACGTAGAACAGGCGGGCGCCAATGATAAGGCCAAAGACCACGCCGACCACGACACTCGTCAGGTCGTCGACCGTAATGTCAAAACCCCAGCGACGCTGCGTGCGGTACATGACGACCGCCGTGAGCAGAGCGCCAACCACGTAGGCCAGGCCGTACCAGTAGATGGTGATGGGGCCCGCCGAGATCGCGACAGGATCAAGCATATGGTAGAAGTCGTTGAGCATGTCGACCCTCCTACTCCCTACATACAAATGCGGCCGCGGGCCTTGCGCTCGCAGCCGCATATTTGGGCGTAACGTCTATGCGGAGTATGCCGTCCGCAGCTTTCGCATCTTAGAACGGCGCGTACTCGTCGTACAGGTCCTCGGCCTCGCCGGAAGCATTGACCTGCTCAACGCGGGTAACGCCGGGCACATGCTCCTTCAGGATACGCTCAATGCCCATGGACAGGGTCAGCGAGCTCATGGGGCAGCCGGCGCAAGCGCCCTGCAGCTCCAGTTTGACGACACCCTCGTCGTCGACGCCCACATACTCCATATCGCCGCCGTCGGCCTGCAGGTTGGGGCGAATCTCTTCAAGAACCTTCTTAAGCAGCTCTTCGTTAACAGCCACAGGGGCTCCTTTCTCACAATAACGCGGGCGCGCCCGCGGACAGAAGCTATGTTACTACAGCCATGTACCCGCTCACGAGCCGTCCATGCGCGCAGACGCGACTTTCACGAGTAGTCAATTTGGGACGGGACTCTTTGAGCTGCGTTCGTCGTCAGATAGCGACAACGCATATTACTGTCGAGCCTGTCCCCCGGTACCAATCTGGACATCGACGATAACCTGGCGGTAGCTGATGCCACAGGAGTCGAGGATGCGGCGGCTGATACGGCCGTCATCGGTGTCGGCATACTTGTTGTCCAGGTAGACGACCTCGCCCACGCCCACCTGCGCCAGGATCTTGGCGCAGTCGTGGCACGGGAACAGCGTGACGTAGACCGTGGAACCCTCAAGGTCTTTGAGCGAGCCGCGGTAGTTGAGCACGGCGTTTGCCTCGGCATGCACCACGTAGTTGTGCTTGTCCTGCAACGGGTCATCGCTCGTGCCCCACGGGAAAAAGTCATCGTTGAGTGCCGAGGGCGTACCGTTGTAGCCCACCGAAAGGATGCGGTGGTTGGTGTTGGCGATGCACGCACCCACCTGCGTGTTGGGGTCCTTGCTGCGGCGCTGCGCGGCGATGGCCACGCTCATAAAGAACTCGTCCCAGCTAATGACGTCCAGGCGCTTGCCTGACGAAGTTTGATGAAGATCGTCCGACATGGCAGACACCTCCGTAATCGCAATAGTTTGACCCATTGTAGCAGGTGAAAGGTGGGGGCGTTTGTCCCACCGGCGCCCTCACCTTTACACGCGGCGGGGCTTTTGGTTGATGTGGTAGAGCTCGGCGAGACCCCGCAACGTCAGCGCGTCGTCAACCGTCAGGCTATGGCCGACCAGCAACGCGAGCGCCTCGGCGTCGTCGCCGGTAATGACGATGGGCACGTCGCCCTCCCCCGCCGCCTTGGTCGAGCGCATCTCGGCAAGCACCATATCGAGCATGCCGTCGATGCGGGCCACCTCGCCCAAGACCACGCCCGAGCGCATGGCCTCGCGCGTGTTGCGCCCGATGACGTGCGTGGGTGCCGAGGGCTCGACCTGCGGCAGACGCGCCGCAGCGGCCGAAAGCGAGCGAGCGCCGAGCGCCAGGCCCGGCGCGATGACGCCGCCGGCAAAGGTTCCGCGCGCATCGATGACCTCAATATTGGTCGTAGTGCCCAGGTCGATCACAATGCACGGAGAGCCGTAGACGGCACGGGCCGCCACGGCGTCGGCGATGCGGTCGGGGCCGATCTCGGCCGGGTCGTCGTAGTGCACGGGCATGCCGGTCTTAAGTCCCGGTCCCACCGTGAGCACGCGCCCCGTGCAGGTGCGGAAAAGTGCCGCCTTCCACGGACGCTCGAGCGCCGGCACCACGCAGCTCAGCACAGCAGCCGCGGGCACAAGCGCACCCGGCATGCCCGCATCGGCCGCCAGTGCGGCCATGACCTGCATGAGCCGCATGCGCGCCTCGTCTGCTGTGATGCTCGACGGCGTGGTGATCTCGCACGTCGCAAGCGGGCATTCCTGCGCCGCGGCCGAATCCTCGGCAAACAGGCCAAAGCGAATGAACGTGTTGCCCACGTCGACCGTCAATATATATGCGCACCCATTAAGCATCGTCGGCGCTCCTTTCGTCTGCCCAGCAGTATATCGCCTACCTAAACCAGTCATCCCGAAATGACTAGCTTGCGGTTATACTGGTGCGCGGTCGCGCGCGAGCTCACGCGGCGGCCCTTGGTAACCCGACTTCCCGCGCCGTATCCGTAGCGGCGCTCCCGGGGGAAGCGGATATACGCAAAGGAGTTCTATATGAGCAATCCCTCGAACCGCGCTTCGATGCGCGGGCAACTCACGCTGCGCGGCGTCGTCATCGGCGTCCTTGGCTGCGTGATTATCACGGCAAGCTCGGCCTACACCGCCCTCAAGATGGGCGCTCTCCCCTGGCCGATCGTCTTCGCTGCCGTCATTTCGCTGTTCTTCCTTAAGCTCATGGGCAATGCCAGCCTCAACGAGGCCAACGTCACCCACACCATCATGTCCGCGGGCGCCATGGTCGCCGGCGGCCTGGCGTTTACCATCCCGGGCGCCTGGATGCTGGGATATGCCGACCAGATCAGCTGGCTCGACATGTTTATCGTGGCACTCGCCGGCACCATCCTGGGCCTGCTGGCCACCGCGCTCATCCACCGTCACTTTATCGTGGACGCCGCGCTTGAGTTCCCCACCGGCAACGCCGCAGCTCAGACCCTGCGCGCAACCGAGGCCGGCGGCAAAACCGGCAAGCAGCTCTTTGGCTCCATGGCCATCGCCGGCATCTATAGCGTGCTGCGCGACGCCCTGGGCGTGGTGCCCAGTATGCTATGCACGCTCAACATCCCCGGCGTGACCTTTGGTATCTACAACTCGCCCATGCTGCTCTCCGTCGGCTTCCTCGTGGGCTTCGCCCCGGTCGCCTTCTGGTTTGCCGGCGCGCTGCTGGGCAACTTTGGCATCATCGTGGGCGGCACCGCTGCCGGTCTGTTCGACGTTGTGACTGCACAGGGCATCGTCAAGTCCCTGGGCATGGGCCTCATGATGGGCTTTGGCGTCGCCGTCGTCCTCAAGGACATCCTGCCACAGGTCGCCGGTATCGTCCGCGGTCTTGCCGCCGACAGCTCCACCGACACCGACGAGCAGTCGCTCATCTCGGGCTCCCTTAAGCTCGACGCCGGCATCATCGGCCTGGGCGCTGCCGCCATCGCCGTGATCGTCGCCATCGCGCTTGACCTTGGCCCCGTCCCGGCCGTCATCGTGACGCTGTTCACCTTTGTCACCACCATCATGAGCGCACAGAGCTGCGGCCAGACGGGCATCGACCCCATGGAGATCTTTGGCCTCATCGTTATGCTCATCGTGGCTGCCTTTGCACAGATCGCTCAGGTCAAGCTGTTCTTTATCGCCGGCATCGTGGCCGTGGCGTGCGGCCTTGCGGGCGACGTCATGAACGACTTTAAGGCCGGCGCCGTGCTGGGCACCAACCCGCGTGCGCAGTGGATCGGCCAGGCCATCGGCGGCATCGTGGGCGCCCTGGTCGCCGCAGCCGTCATGGTCGCGCTCGTCACCGCCTATGGCCCGGACTCCTTTGGCCCCGACAAGAGCTTTGTTGCCGCGCAGGCAAGCGTCGTCGCCACCATGGTCTCGGGCATCCCGAGCGTGCCGTGGTTCGCAGGTGGCTTTATCGCCGGCATCGTCATGTACTGGCTTGGCATTCCGGCCATGATGATCGGCCTGGGCGTGTACCTGCCGTTCTACATGTCACTCACGGCATTCCTGGGCTCCTGCGTCAAGCTCGCCTACGACAAGTGGTCCGCCCACCGCGACGCCACCGCTGGTCTTTCTGACGAGGAGAGGGCTGCCAAGGACGCCGCCTTCCAAGAGCAGGGCCTGGTTGTCGCCAGCGGCCTGCTCGGCGGCGAGTCCATCGTCGGCGTTATCCTGGCGTTTGTCTCCGTGGGCTTGCGCCTGCTGGGCTAAGTCGAGCAGCTGCTCGACAGCAACCATATTGCCTACGGCTTGCCCGGTCGGTAGCTTTCGCGGCTGCCGGCCGGGCGTTTTGATACCGAAACAAAGAAAGGCCGGCGGGCGGCGGATGGCAGCGGGCCGGGCGTATCGGTTGGC
>DAWBYD010000262.1:0-2024 GCA_052278285.1 Collinsella sp.
CAAAACAGTCCGTATTCCACCGCAACTTATGGGGTCGGGGGATTATCGGTGCCCTGCATCTTCATAAACTCAACGCTTACGAAGCGCATGCGTTTCGTGCTAGGCTGGTTCCACCACATAAGTAGTCGCAGACGCGCGTACCACGGGCGGGCGAGATGAAGTTCCAACAGCTCCATCTTGCCCGCCCGTTTTTGTTGCGTGGTGCGGCGGCACAACACAGAGAGGAATCTGCCCTTTATGCCTATCAACAAACGAGAGAGCCTGCTGTTCACCTTTATCATGTGCTTTTGCATGGTGCTCTGGATGAGCATCTACAACGTTGCCCTGCAGCACTGGGCCATCAACGGCGAGGTCGTTGCCGCCGCGTGGCTCGGCTTCCCCGTTGCCTACATTTTTGCCATGTGCTGCGACTGGTTCGTCGCCAGCCCGCTCGCCAAGGGTTTCGCCTTTAAGTACTTGGTCACGCCGGGCAAGAGCTCGCCGCTTGCCATGACGCTCGCCGTCAGCTCCTGCATGGTCGTTCCCATGGTCATCATCATGTCGCTGTACGGTGCCTGCGAGGGTCTGACGCACATGCCCGGCGGCATCCTTGCGAACCTGTATTCCGTGCCCGCGATCTGGATGATCAACATCCCGCATAATTTTGTGATGGCGCTGCCGTGGAACCTTTTGGTAGCCGGTCCGATTTCCCGCTTCGTCTTCCGTCGCGCCTTCCCTGTGGGGACGGTTTTCGAGGAGGAACATGCCGAGCTCTTGGAGCAGGCTATGGCTTCTGAGTGCGAGTAGCTCGCTTAGGGACCTGCTGAGCGCGGGCGACTTGCTTGGTTGGAGCCCTAAGCGTGGATAGCTCGCTCGGCGACATCGCGGTCGCGAGCGGTGCACATGACCGGAGGGCCCGTGCTGCTCCGTTGCCCGACGTGCTAGCGCGCAGACAATCTGTTGGTGCATTCGGCGGCTGCTGAAGCGTTTCGGCAGCCGCTTTTTATACGGAGTTTAAATACAACAGTCTGTTGTATTACGTAGAGTGGTATATCTCTAGCAGGAAAAATGCGAGAGACGGAGCATTATGGCGTTGCTAGTAGGACTGGACGTAGGGTCGACGACGACCAAAGTTTACGCGATGCACGAGGATATGACCGAGGCGTGGTGGGGATATCGCCGCCACGGGGCGTGTCAGGCAGCGAGCGTGCGCGCCATGCTCGGCGAGCTCGCCGAGCGCTTTCCCCATGAGTCGCTGCGCGTTGCGGTGACCGGCTCGGGCGCGCGCGATATCGCGACCGCGCTGGGCGCCTCGTACGTTCAGGAGGTGGTCGCCAACGCGCTCGCGATCAGCAGGTTCTATCCGCAGACGCGCTGCGCCATCGAGCTGGGCGGCCAAGACGCCAAGATGATCTTCTTCCGCACCAACGATAAGGGAGACATCGAGGTTGCCGACATGCGCATGAACGGCTCGTGCGCAGGCGGTACCGGTGCATTTATCGACGAGATGGCAAAGCTCATGGGGGTCGGCACCGAATCGGGCGAGTTCGAGCAGCTCGCAAGCCGGGGAACGACCGTCCACGAGGTCTCGGGCCGCTGCGGCGTGTACGCAAAGACCGATATCCAGCCGCTGCTCAACGAGGGCATTCCTACCACCGACCTGGCGCTTTCGGCGCTTCACGCGGTCGCCCGCCAAACGATCGGCGGTCTTGCCCAGGGTATCGACATCGAGCCGCCGGTAATCTTCGAGGGCGGTACGCTCGCCTACAACCCCACGCTGGTCCGCGTGTTCCGAGAGCAACTGAATCTATCGGACGATCAGGTTATCGTCCCGCGCGATCCGCAGATCATGGTCGCGCGCGGTGCCGCCCTGTCGCTGACCGACATGTTCGCATCGTCCCAACCGATCGACCTTCCCGACGCTTTTGTCCGGCTGGATAAGCTCGAGACGGTCGCGCCCGCAAGCGGGGAGGGACGTCTTGCCCAGCCCTTTTTTGCCACACCTGCCGAGCGGGCGGATTTTACGGCACGCCATGGCAAAGAGA
>DAWBYD010000263.1:0-4964 GCA_052278285.1 Collinsella sp.
CCGATCTCCCGGGGCCGGCCGATCCGGCCCTCAGGGTATCGGGTTCCCACATTCATCCGCACATGTGCGGATGAATGTGGGAGGTGTTCGGATAAAGTCGATAATCAAGGCCAGTGCCAGAAACCCACTCGCGTTGCGGGAATCCTTGCATAGCCGGCTTAGATCTGGTATAAGAATTTTGGTGGCTGTTTCAGCTACCTCCAAGTGCCGGGGGCTTATCCCCCGGCTTTTATTCTATCCAGGGGCATATATTGGCGCGAGACCTGAGCATATTCGTCGACGAGAGCGGCGATCGGGGCGGAAAGGCCCGGTACTACCTTTTGACCCTCGTGGTCCACGACCAGTCGGAGGGCATTGCCGACAAGGTCTCCCGATACGAGCAGTCCCTCGCCAGCTCCGACCTCCCGAACATACCGTTCCATTCTGAGCCGCTGCTGAACGGCCACGGGCCGTACGAGGGGATCGACCTGCAGGCGCGCAAGAAGATGCTGTACTCGTTCAACGTTCTGGTTCAGCGCCTTCCCGTCTCCTATAGAACGTTCGTCTACCGCAGAAGCGAGTTCGAGGATCTGGCAAAGCTCACCTCGCGCATGAAGCGCGATATTTCGGGCCTTTTGTTTGATCGCTTAGAATTCTTTCAAAGCTTCGACGAGGTGAAGGTCTATTACGACAACGGCCAGGACATCGTGAAGCAGGCGCTCGACCAGTCGATCGGCTTCGTGCTTTCCAAAGGGGTCGTCGAGCGGCGCAAGACTTCGATGACCGACTACCGTCTCGAGCAAGCGGCGGACTACCTCTGCACCATCGAGCTTGCGGCGGTCAAGTACGCGGCGAAGGAAGACGGCGAGACTTACAACAAGTTCTTCGGCGGCATAGGCACGTTCAAGAAGAACTGGCTCAAGCAAGCGCGCCGCAAGATGATCAAGTAGCGGGATGCTGCCAAGGGGGCTTTTCCGCCCCTGTCCTCTGATCTCCCGAATCACCCTTTTCCAAGCCACTCGCTACGAACCCCGGCGGAAACCAGGGAGTGATTAAAGGAGCGACCTGCGGTTTTGCGAATCAATTGAGGCATTCCCGAAATTGCGAATCAAGGGCCTGATTCGCCCAAATTGCGCGCGAATCAGCCCTTAGGCGGTACGACGCGACACGCATCGACAACACTCGGACTGGACTAGCCGCTGAATGGGAATAGAAATAGAACATTTGTTCTTGTTTTTCATACGGATTCGTACGGTTCCGATGGCGATTGATGGGGGCGTTTCGCAACCACCGCACCTGCAAGCCACATGGTTTCACAATCGGGCAAAAACTCAGAAGGCTCCTCGTGAAAAACGAGGAGCCTTCCCGTTTCCTTCGGCGCGGGCGGATCGGGACGGAGCGCCGATCTAGAGGCACTCGGTCAGAATCTGGAACACCTCGCTGCGCTCCAGTTTCTTG
Organism: Collinsella sp.; assembly: GCA_052278285.1. GTDB lineage: Bacteria > Actinomycetota > Coriobacteriia > Coriobacteriales > Coriobacteriaceae > Collinsella. The sequence goes on from DAWBYD010000263.1 coordinate 1,438, forward strand.
GCGCAGCCGTCGGTGAGCACGCAGGTGTCCGCAACCTTGCGCAGCGTCTCGTCGGACGTGTCGGAGCCCATCTCGGCGAAGCTCGTGGGAAGCCCCATCTCGCCGATGAACGTCTGCAGGCGGTCGATGCCTTCGAGCGCCACCGTAAGGTCGTCTTTGCCCTCGCCGTCGACGCCCCACACCTCGCGCGCCCAGCGGGCGAACTGCGCGGGCGCCTCGGGGGCCAGGTGGCGGTAGAGCGCAGGGTGGATGACCGCGAGGCCCATTCCGTGGTTGGTGTGGGTGTACGCGCCGTACTGGTGCTGGATCATGTGCGCCTGGAAGTCCGTTGACTTGCCGATCTTGAGCACGCCGTTCTCGGCCATGGCGGAGTCGTATACGAGCTCGCTTCTGGCATCGAGGTTCTGGTCGTCGTCCGCGATGATCCGCATGTTGCGGATGACGTTACGCTGGATGGCGAGGTTGATGTCGTCGGTGACATTGCGCCCGCGCGGGCTTCCGAAATAGCTCTCCATGCAGTGCGAGAGCGTGTCGAACGCGCCGCTCATGAACTGCGCGTGCGGTACGGTGAGCGTGAGCGCCGGGTCGAGCGCCGCCCACATGGGCATCGCCCCCAGATAGGCGCCCTTCACGTGTGTCTCCTCGTTGGTGATGACGGCGCCGTTGTTCTGCTCGGCGCCCGTGCCGGAGAGTGTCACGATGCAGCCCATGGGGATGAACGAGCTCGGCATCTTGCCGTCGACGTGCTCGAACGTCTCGATGTCCTCGTCAAGCATCGCCTGCGCGGAGACCACCTTGCAGCAGTCGAAGACCGACCCGCCGCCGACGGAGAGAATGAAGTCGACCTGTTCCTTGCGTGCGAGCGCGGCGCCTTCCTGGCACTTCTCGTAGGTCGGATTGGGCATGATGCCGCCGAAGTCCACCACGCGCTTGCCCGCGCTCGTGAGCTTATCGACCACGTGGCCGTAGACGCCGGTTCGTTTGACCGAGCCTCCGCCGTAGGCGAGCATCACTGTCTTGCCCATGGCACCCATCTCGGCGTCGAGCGCCTGGTCCATGGCCCCCTCGCCGAAGTAGTTCCTGACCGGGTAGTCGTACGTGAATGAGTTCATGGCAATTCCTCCTAGTAAGTTATCAGTGCGGTCTAACCGCTCGTCTACACGTTGCGCACGAGCCCGAACATCCATTCGATGGTGGCGGGGTCGTGGTGGTCGAAGAACGCGCTGCGCCCGGTGTCGAGCGCGGCGATGGCGACCATCTCGTCGTCGCCCAGCGCGAAGTCGAAGACGTCGAAGTTTTGCTCCATGCGATCGCGGTGCGTGCTCTTAGGGATACAGACCACACCGCGCTGCAGCAGCCAGCGCAACACGACCTGGGCGACCGTCTTGCCGTATGCCTCGCCGATGCGAGCGAGGACCTCGTTGCGGAAGAGGTCGTTTCTGCCCTCCGCAAAGGGCGCCCAGCCCTCCATGGCCACCTCCTTGCCGGCCATGTACTCCTGCGCCTCGCGCTGCTGGAAGAACACGTTGCACTCGACTTGGTTCACGGCGGGGGCGATGCGGTTGAACGAGATGAGGTTTGCGAGGTGATCGGGGTAGAAGTTAGCTGTGCCTATGGCGCGGATAACGCCCTGCTCGTAGAGCTCCTCCATGGCGCGCCACGCGCCGAAGACGTCGCCGAACGGCTGATGGATGAGGTAGAGGTCGACGTAGTCGAGCCCCAGCCGCTTGAGCGACGCGTCGAAGCCGCGCTTGGCCCCCTCGTAGCTCACATCCGACATCCACAGCTTGGTCGTCACGAACACCTCGTCGCGCGGCAGGCCGCTCGCACGAATGGCAGCCCCGACCGCCTCTTCGTTGCCGTAGCTCGCGGCCGTGTCGAGCAGCCGGTAGCCGACCGAGAGCGCGTCCTCCACGGCGCGCTGGCATTCCGCGGCGTCCGGGATCTGGTACACGCCGAAGCCGAGCTGCGGCATCCTGACGCCGTTGTTCAAGGTGATGTAGTCCATGGTGCCTTCCTTTCTCGCAACTTGACGTATCCACCATACGAGGGGCGCCGCGCCGGCGGAAGTTTCCGTTGGTGAGGGTTCTATAACGCTGGGGTGCGCACGGGGTTATACCCCGCGGGTTCAGGGCACCGCACCAAAGGGGGATTCCGTCGAGCGCTTTGCGGTCGTACGCTTGGCGATGAGAGAGCAAAGGCCATCGACAGAGGATGTGCCTAACGGAGTCCGATGAACGGGCGGACGTGGGCGTCGCAAACAAATGACGGATATCATAGACAGGGAGAACAGGAATGGACAAGCGCGTTTTGGGAAAGAGCGGCATCGAAGTCAGCCCGCTCGGCATGGGCTGCATGGGAATCACGCACGCGAGCGGAGACCCGATGCCCGACGACGAGGCCGCGAGCGTCGTCCGTCAGGCCCACGAGATGGGCTATACCTTCTTTGACACGGCGGAGTGCTACGTTGGCACGTGCGCTGATGGGACCGAGGCGCACAACGAGGACGTGGTGGGCAAGGCGCTCGCGCCCGTGCGCGACGAGGTTGTCATTGCCACCAAGTTCGGCGTCACGCACGCCCCGGACAAGACCATCCTCGTGGACTCGCGCCCCGAGGTTATCCGCATCTCGGTGGAGAAGAGCCTGCGCCGGCTGCGCACCGACCACATCGACCTCTACTACCAGCACCGAATCGACCCAAAGGTCGAGCCCGAGGGCGTTGCAGACACCATGGCAGACCTCATCAAGGAAGGTAAGATCCGCGCCTGGGGAATCTCCGAGGCGACGGAGGAGTACCTGCGTCGCGCCGATGCGGTGTGCCCCGTCTCCGCCGTTCAGAACCGCTACTCCATGATGGCACGCTGGAACGAATCCCTGTTCCCCGTGCTCGAGGAGCTGAACGTTGCCTTCGTGGCCTTTTCTCCCATGGCGAACGGCTTTCTGACGGGCGCGTACAGCCACAACACCAGATTCGAGGGCGCCCAAGACTACCGCGATGGCATGCCGCAGTACACAGAGGAAGGCGAAAGGCGCGCCGAGCCCCTCATGCGGTTCGTTCGCGAGCTGGCTGAGCTGCACGCGGCGACGCCCGCCCAGGTCTCCCTTTCCTGGATGCTCGAGAAGAAGCCCTATATCATTCCCATCCCGGGCAGTCGCAAGCCCGAACGACTGCTCGAGAACCTCGGTGCCGCCGAGGTCGGGCTCACCGACGATGAGGTTGCCAAGATCGACGGGCTGCTCAACGGACTCGACCTCATGGTCTTCGGCGGGCACACGGTAAGGTAGGGAGCCATGAACATTAGACCCTATGTCGTCTGTCATGTCTTTGCCGGGCTCAACGGGCGTATCGACGGCGCGTACATGCTCGACCCCGCCGCCTCGCCCGCACGCGCCGCGTACTCTCGCAAGCAGGTCGAGTTCGGGGCGGACGCCGTGGCGTACGGGGCCGTGACCACGAAGGGCTTCGTCGGGTCGCGCCCCCTTGCGCTCGATACCCACGGGAGCGCGCCCAAGGGGGACTTCGTGGC
>DAWBYD010000264.1:0-3508 GCA_052278285.1 Collinsella sp.
CCCCCCCCCCCCCCTCTTTTTTTTTCAAGCAGACTACGGCATACGCTCTCATGCCTAGTCTCGTGTGCTCGGAGATGTGTATAAGAGACAGCGGCGCGGCTGGGATTCCCATTCTGGCCGAGCAGAATATCGAAGACACTTTTACTATCCCGACCGAAATCGCCACTGATCAGGGTTCCTTTATCCTTGAGGTGCATGGGAGCTCAATGATCAATGTCGGCATCTTCAATGGCGATTACATCATCGTCCGTGAACAAAAGAGTGCCATGAACGGCGAAATCGTCGTGGCCATGATTGATGGTTCAGCGACCGTCAAGACGTTCTACAAGGAGCAGGGACGCGTACGCCTACAGCCTGAGAATGACACCATGGAGCCTATCTATGCAACAAATCCCGTTATTTTGGGCAAAGTCGTCGGCTTGATGCGCCGGTTCTCGTAATGCAAAAACGCATCACCATCTTTGATACCGTCCGCGGGTTTACGATGATTTCAATGGCAGGTTTTCACGCTTGCTACGATCTCGCCTACCTGTACGGTTGGGATATGCCCTGGTTTACCCAGACTGTCTTTCAAGACATCTGGCGCGCCAGCATCAGCTGGGTATTCTTGTTTATCGCGGGTTGGATGTGCACTCTTTCGCGCAACAATATCAAACGTGCCGCCAAATACGCCTTAGCAGCACTCGTCGTCTGGCTGGCAACAACACTTGTCTCAGTCGATGATTCGGTTAATTTTGGCATCATCTACTGCATGGCCGCATGTACCGGCATCGTGGCGTTGACCGATCCCGTCCTTAAAAAGATATCAGCGAGATGGGGCATGTCCCTATGCCTTGTGATGTTCGCCCTCACCTGGAGCATCCCCAAAACAATCTACCCTGTCCCCTACCTGGCGTGGCTGGGATTTCCGAGCCCTGGGTTTGTCTCAGGTGATTACTACCCCATCATCCCGTTTATCTTTATGTATCTTGCAGGATACTTCGCCGCACATATAGCGCAGGGAATCGATAAGACCGTCCCTAGCTGGGCCTACGCCAACTCCCTGCCGGCGCTCGCCAGCCTTGGACGTTATGCACTACCCTTTTATCTGCTGCATCAGCCCATTATACTGGGCATTTTGGAGCTCGCCTACTCGGTGCGATAACGCTCGAGCCGCGGTGCGACACGAGCCGGCAGTTTCGCCACAATACGAACGCCATCCTCAAGATATTCCTCATGCAAAAGGGTCCCCTGCTCATGCACGAGTGTAATGAGCGCACCTTCACGATATGGAATGTCGGCTGAAAGCAGTACATCGGTGGCAGCTGCCTCGCGAGCAATGCGATCGACGAGATCGTCGAGCCCCTCGCCCGTTTGGGCCGAGAACAGAACGGCTTCCGGAAAACGACGACGGAAGCTCAGTCGATCAACGCTATCGAGAAGATCGATTTTATTGAACACCGTAAGCGTCAAACGCTCGCCGGCACCGATCTCGTCAAGAACGCGATCGACTGCCTCGAGCTGGCGCTCGTAGTCCTCGTCAGAGGCATCCACAACTTTAAGGATCAGATCGGCACCAAGAACCTCAGACAGCGTGGACTTAAAGGCATCAACGAGACCATGCGGTAGCTTTTGAATAAAGCCAACGGTATCGGTAATCGTCATGCCGCGACCGCCGGGCAGGCGATACGAACGCGTCGTCGGGTCGAGCGTAGCAAACAGCTTGTCCTGCGAAAGTACCGTAGAGCCGGTCAGGCGATTGAGCAACGTCGATTTACCGGCATTGGTATAACCGGCTAACGCGACGCGAAACGCCGGTGACTCAATGCGGCTCTTGGACTGGATATCGCGACGCTGTTCAACCTGCTTGAGCTCACGACGAAGCGCGGCAATCTTATTGCGAATCAAGCGACGGTCAACCTCGAGCTGGCTTTCACCCTGGCCAAAGCGCGAACCGATGCCGCCGCGCGTCTGCTCCTTGGCAAGATGGCTCCACATGCCACGCAGACGAGGCAACAGATATTGAAGCTGCGCCAGCTGTACCTGTAGGCGTCCCTCACGCGTCTGAGCATGCAGGCCAAAGATATCCAAGATCAGTGCTGTACGATCGATAATCTTTACCGGCTCGCCCACGGCTTTCTCCAAATAGGATTGCTGCGAGGGCGTCAGGTCGTCGTCAAAAATAACGACATCGGCATCCATGCGATGCACCAAGCCGCACAGCTCTTCAACCTTACCGGAACCGATAAACGATTTTGGATACGGCTTAACCAAACGCTGTGACAAACGCGCCACGCACTGGGCGCCAGCCGTATGGGCCAGGCGCTCAAGCTCGTCAAGCGAACGATCGAGCGGCCATGCATTGTCGCGCCACTCAACACCAACTAATATGGCACGCTCGGGCTCGGGTGCCGTGGGAACAAGGGGGAAACGGGCCATTAGGCAGCCTCAATACGATGCAGGATGTCCTCAACGACCTCATCGATCGTAAACTCGTCCATATCAAACCACACGATACGGTCATCGCGCTTAAACCACGAAAGCTGACGTTTGGCATAGCGACGCGAACGCATCTTGATGAGTTCGCGAGCCTCATCCATAGAAATCACGCCATTGAAAGCATCAATGATCTCTTTATAGCCAATTGCCTGCATCGAAGTCAGGGCATCTCCCAGCCCCTGGTCCATAAGACCACGAACCTCATCGACAAGACCCTGCTCAAACATCATATCGACACGCAGGTTAATGCGCTCGTAGAGCACCTCGCGATTACGCGTCAGACCAAACCATAGGGCATGATAATGCTCGCGCGGAACACTAAACTGACTTTTTTGCTGTGCATAGGAAATACCATCATCATGCATCTCGAGCGCACGAATCACACGGCGCACATTATGGGGATGAATAACAGCAGCCGATTCTGGGTCGCGCTCGGCAAGCAGGGCATGCAGCTCTTCCTCGCCAATACGCTCGGCAAGCTCCTGATAGCCCATACGACGATCGTCCTCAAGTTCACCCGAAGGAAAGTCCATTTCATCGAGGGCGGCCTTGAGATACAGCCCCGTACCTCCGCAAAAAACCGGCAGACAACCCGAACCAAGGAGACGTTCAACATGCGCGCGAGCGTCAGCCTGATAAAGCGCAGCAGAATACGCCACACCCGGCTCTACAATGTCGACGAGACGCAGCGGCGCCGTACACTCATCGGGCGCCATCTTTGCGGTACCGATGTCCATGCCGCGATAGATTTGCATCGCATCGCACGACAGCACTTCGGACGAAAGACGAGCGGCCAAACGGTCGGCAACATCACTCTTACCAACCGCCGTCGGACCGACGATCGCAACGGCGGAAAGACCTGCCCCGGGAGAAACCATTAGCGCGGCTCACCCACAACGGAGCCGGACAAATACCAGGTCTTGGCAACGTCAACGTCAACATCAACGATCTTACCGACAAGCTGATCAATACTGTAACCCTCGGGGATAGGCGCATGCACGGTCTGATTCTTGGGACTCTTGCCCAGCAG
>DAWBYD010000265.1:0-2873 GCA_052278285.1 Collinsella sp.
CCTCCTTGGAGGCTTCGCCTACCCCAGCGAGCGGTTGAAGGAGCCGAGCTCGTCGTTGCCCATGGTGCGCCACATTTGGAAGATGCAACCGCGTGCCAGGAAAAAGAAGCCGTTGTCGACCAGTTGAACAGCGGCATCTGCAAGCTGATTCGTCACGGCGGACACTGGCGGCAGCTCGAGTCCAGCCTTGCGGATGGTCTCGACCGCTTCCTCGAACGTCGGAGGCTCGCTGACGCCCATCTCGTTCATAAGGCCCTGCATTTCTTCCAGCGCGCTGCTGCCCGATTCCTCACCGCGCGGCACCAGACGGTAACAAGCCAGCGCCAGGTCGAGCTGATCGCAATTCCAATAGGCAAACGCCAAGCGGTAGAACAGGTAGCCAATTGCAGAACGATCGCTGGCAATACGTAGGCCGTGGCGCGCCACCTCGATAATCTCGTCAAAGCGCTCCAGACGCGCAAGCACGTTGATGAGCGCAAAGTGCGATTGCATGGACGAGCGCGCCAGATCGTAAAGATGGCGCACCTCGGGCAGTGCTCGTTCAAAGTCCTCTTGCTCGGCGTAAAAGCTGCAAATCTCGTGCTGGGCAAAGTACAGCGCATCGGGCGCACGAAGGATCCGCACCGAGCGGTCTTCTTCCAACACCGGTAGCACCATGCGCACCAGCTGGTTATCGCAAAACTGCGTTTGAACCGGACCTGTCGCCAAAAGCTCGGCGACGGCGCACTTAGCCTCCAACTCCTCGACAAGACGGGAAAAGCCTTCAAAAGCACCTGTACGGTCGACTTTTGCCTGCTCGCGCAATTCAACAACACGGGCCACGTATGGGTCGTCGTCCTCTTCCATGACCTCCAACTCGTCAGCCGTATCGGCAAGCAGCAGATTGCGCAGCGCCGGCGGCAGCGTGCGATGGTCATCACGCGGACGAGCATGAACCTCCGCAGGCTCAATCGTCTCCGGAGCGGTTGACTCATACGCCTCAAGCACACGCTTGCACGGCATATCGTCCATGTCCATGCTCTCAAGATCCTTGGCGACAGGCACGCAATCGGCCAGATAGGCCGCACGCCCAAAGAAATACGTTGCGACAACGCGCTCGCCCTGCTCACTGTCGGTAGCAGCAATCTGCACATAGCAGCGCGTGATGCAGGTGCCCGCGGCAAAACACGCTGCCGCAAGCGTGAGTGCCACGCGCGCATCGTGCTCCGCGGCCCAGATCGCCCGCGTGTCCTCGTCCAGCTCGCGCCAGGCGTCATCCTGAGCGTCGTATTCACGTTGCGGCATGGCATCAACGACAGACTGCCCAAACCGAACGAGCATAATCCCCTCGGCAACGTTTGCCCGATAGGTATAGTCGAGCCGCGTGACCACGTTGAGCGCCTCAACGATTCGCGCAAAACGGGTGCGCACGTCCCACTCGCCGCCCGGCTGGCAAGCCACCGTACCCGGCTTGCCCCACGGGTTATCGCTCGAAGCCGTATCGAGCAGTCGGGGAACATCGTTGGTCGTCTTGGCGATATGCCACGCATCAAAGAGCGCGCAGCCCTCAAGGCTCGGCGAGGATGCCGTAGGGACCAATCCGGCCCCGATGCGCTCAAGGATGCCGGAGAGGCGGTTGAGACGGCACTCGACGGCAAGCAGCATGTCAATCTCGTCCTGGTCCAGCAGGCTACGATCAAAATTGAGATAGAAAATCTTTGAGCGATCAATGCGAGCCAGGCTCATCTCGGACTTGGCAGCGATGGTGCGCAGGCGGGGCAAGTCAATTTCGCTCATAAGGGCGGCGGCATAGCGCTCGATACCGCTCGGATTCTCGGCATGGTCAACGCGGTAAAGCAGCGTCTCGATAGCATCGGGGAGCGGTGCCGTGTTAAAGCCCAAAAACACCTCGACCGGCTCGGGCAACTTTACGAGCTTGATCTTGTCGACTACGTTTTGCATACCCTCGTCGAGTCCGCCGGCGTCCGCCGTGTTCACAATAGCGCTTTCGGAGTTGGCAAATATCACGTAGCGCAAGAACATCGAGGCCATGAACTCGCCGTAAGGAAGGGCGCGGGTCGAATTCCATGTCTCGTGGTCGGACTGCTCGCGCATGGGGCCTTCGGGAGAGCCGGCAGTTTGCGCACACGCGCGCATTGCACCGTTGGCTTCCCTTACCATAATCTCACCAATACTGGAATCCGACTCGTCAAGGACCAGTTCCATGTCGGGATCGTTGGGCAGCGGAGCCTCGCAGACGGGGCGGTCCACCTTGTACACCTCACCCGAAACGCTTACGTAGCCCAAAAGCGACACATGACTTTTGCCAACGAATTCGACGACATAACAAGATTCATGCTGGTCCTCGCCAAAGAGTTTCCAGACCACGCCATATGAGCGCCCCGCAGGCTGCTCGGGCATCGCCGGAAAGCGCTTTTTGGGATCGAGAAACCTGAGCCTGTATGTCGGACGCTCTGCCACGAAATATCACCCTGATCGGTCGTTGAGAGAAGGAGTGGTCGCGGACGGGCCGCGACACCTACTCGGAATCTTACACGAGTCGACAGGAAATCGTCCCTTTGGACGAAAGCACTCAAGCTGGCGTAAAAGAAAAGCCCCCGTTGCCGGGAGCTTTAATCTCAAATGGTGCGGCGTATAGGATTCCGCGCATCCGCTGCGCGGATCCGCACCGGCTTCGCCCGCCTGCCGGCGCGCTCGCCCGCGGGCTAAAAACGCTCCGCGTTTTCTTTACGCCCGCGCCTCGACCGAGGTTCGAATCCATGCGGTGGCGGCATAAAAGAAAAGCCCCCGTCGCCGGAGGCGTTCAATTTCAATTGGTGCGGCGTATAGGATTCGAACCTATGACGTTCTGATTCGTAGTCAGACCCTCTATC
>DAWBYD010000266.1:0-4531 GCA_052278285.1 Collinsella sp.
GCATAATAACGATCGCATCCAGCGGCTTATGGGCCTCGAGCAGCATCGGCAGCGCGCGGATGCCGTTAAGATTGGTGTCCAAATGGCACATGTCGTCGCGTACCGTCGTGCGGCCGTTGAGGCCTTCTTCAATTACATGCCAGCCCTCGCCTAAGTCACGTTGGGCCACGCCGCACCAGCGCACATCCTGCGCATAGCGCACCGCGGTGCCGTCGCGCATGCCCGCCGGATCGTAACCATAGGTGTTGCTGTCGCCAAAGCATAGAACGTTTTTCATCGTAAGCCCCTCGCTCAGTAAAAAGCCGACGGAAGCAGCCTCTCCCGTCGGCTCGACCTATCTGTCAGCACGTACCGATTACAGGTACTTGCGCCAATCGTCCTCGTCCTCATCATCCTCGGTAGCAGCCTGGGCCTGCTCGGCGGCGCGAGCTGCCGCAGCGCGAGCGGCAACCTGGGCATAGGACTCCTCGTTGCGCTCGGGGAAGTTTGCCAGCACGTGCTCGAACTTGGCAAAATCCTCATCCCAGCGCGTAGAAGGCACGGCAAAGAAGACCTGCTTGACCTTAAAGTCGCCCGACGCGAGCTCCTTGCGGAAGAGCTCGGCCACGGTCTCTGCGTCAAAGCCGTTGTTGTCGCAGCCCCAAGCGCCCAGCACGAGCTTCTCGCGACCCAGCTCGTCGCAGATGGCAAGCACAAAGCGAATGCGGTCGCGCAGGGCATCCAGCAGAGCATCGTCGCCCACGCGATACTCCTGGCGGGCGCGCTTGACGTTGGGCGCGGCGGCCACGATCACGTCGGCGTATGCATGCACGTGGTTGCGGTCGAAGCGCACCGCAGGCACCACCAGCGCACGGTTTCGGTAAAGCTCGCAGTTGATGTTGCGGCGACGGTTCTCGCCGTACCATTTGCGCTGCTTATCGAGAACGTTGTACAGATACGAATCGGCGCACAGCGTGGCCTCCTGGCCCAGATAACCCTGAATATAGCCACCGCCCGGGTTGGTGAACGAGGCAAAGGCGAGCACGGCCATGTCGCAGAACTGCGCATAGCCACGACCGTTGTCCAAGATGGCCTGCGTGGCGGAGGTATCGAGCACGGTGACCTCGGGCAGAACCGGAGCGGGCTCCTCAGCAGGCGCGGACCCAGCTTCGGCGATTTCCTCGGCAGGCTCCTCGACGGGCTCGAGCGCTGCCTCGACCTCGGCAGCCTCCGCGCCCTCGACGTCCTCGGCAACCTGTTCTTCGGCGGCCACAGCACTCTGAACCTTGGCCTTCATCGCCGCGACAAAACCGGCAGGCATACCATCGAACTCGCACACGCCGGCAAGCGAACGCTCGATATCCTTGGCGCACGCTTCGGACACAGTTGCCACGTGACGCTCGGCGGCCTTGGCACGGGCCTCGCGCTTGGGATTGGGCTGACCCGCTCGGTTGGACCTGCGGTTACGGTTCCTGTTGTCGACGTCTGCCATAAGTGGTCACCTTTCCTGTCGCTGCCGCTATCGGCTTTTCCCATCCATGATACCCCGCCGAGTACAAAAAAGACGGCCCCGAAGGACCGCCTTTCGCATCGATTTACACGCACGGCAAGCACCGCCGCAATTCGCCACTAGTCGCGACGGCCAAGGATGTTCAGGATGCGCAGGAACACGTTGATAATGTCCACGAACAGATTGGACGCCATGAGCACGGCGTTGGGCAGCGTAGGCGGCACCGTCGTGGCAACATAGGTGTCGTAGCCAATAAAGCCGGCGAACACCACGATTACGATCAGATCGGTGATGGTCTGCGAGACGCCCATGAACATCAGCACGATCTCAACCAGAATAGTGGCGAGCAGAATGCCAAAACCGATGCCATATACGCGCTGGAAAAACTTGGGGAACGTCACGCCCAAGGCGCCAAAGACAAAGGTGATGGCGGCCGTGGCGATAAAGGCAGTGTTGATGGTGGGCAGGTCGTAGTTGGCAAGGCCAAACGACGCGGTCAGGCCAAAGGTGCTCGCAAAGATTACGTAGCCCACAAGGGACAGGCCCACGGACTGCTTACTGGCGGCGGCCGACATCATGACCATGCCGACGATGGTCAAAATAAACGAGCCAAAGACCAGTGGCAGGGCGGCGCCGCTCATCATCATGCGGGCAAACGCCATGGTGCTCGTAAAGTAAGCACCAGCGCCCATGGCACAAAAGCCCAAGAAGATGAGGGCAGACATGGCAAGATTATACGCACGCGGCGACATCTCCTTGGCACGGCTTGCGCCGGTTTCGATGGGGCCGTTCTGATAGCCCTGAATATCGTTCATAATTTCGTCCTTTCAAAAGCGCCGCGACAGCGCAGTAGCTGACAAGATTCCTGTCATTGTACCCGAATGCCGTACGTCCTTACCTACGGCGCTCGCCCTCGAGCGTGCGATCAAAGGCCCAGACCCACCAACGCATCACGTGTGCCTGCGAGCCGTCCGCCCGCTCGCGCGTCTGGTCCTCCAGATACAACTCGGTCGCGTGCCCGCCAAAACGCACCTTATAGGTCGCCGTACGAACACCGTGAACCGTTAAGCCAAAGCCCGTGGACGAGACAATCTCGTCAATCGTAAAGCAGCGACCGTCGACCCAGCAGACGGTAACCGGCACGACTTGTCCGCCCGCGAGGATGCGAGCCACGACGTCCACATACTGCTTGTGTACGCGCCGAGTTTTGCCGTCTGTCTGTCGATATTCCATGCCTCCTATTATCGAACGCATGTTTGCATGTTGTAAAGCGAACAGACTGTGGTTTTGGAGTGTCGTAGTAATCGCACGTGTCCGCATGGCGTGTTAGCAAAAAGAACACCCGCGGTCAACAGGGCTAATATTCAATTTTAGTGCCAAAAAGTTCACTTCTCCCATCAGAACTCGGTAAAGAGACCCGCAGGAGGTGATACGATTTATCATGTTTTTGTAACGTGTCTGCAAACTTCGAGAAAGCCCATATATGGACGTAACGTTCTCAACCTTCCTCGGCCAAATTGTGTCGAACCCAGTCCTTGCCGTCACCGTGATCCTCGCGTTGGGCGCCATCTTCGTCAATGGATGGACCGACGCGCCCAACGCCATCGCGACCTGCGTCACTACGCGTTGCATGCCCGCCCGCGCCGCCATTCTCATGAGCGCCGCATTCAACTTCCTCGGTGTGCTCATCATGACGCACTTTAACGCGAGCGTCGCCAACACCATCTCACATATCGTCGACTTTGGCGGAAACAGCACCATGGCGCTCGCCTGCCTATGCGCGGCGCTGTTCTCCATCGTCGTCTACGGCGCCACAGCGTCGCGTTTTGGCATCCCCACCTCGCAAAGCCACAGCCTTATCGCCGGCCTGACCGGTGCCGCCATCGCCCTCGGCGGTGCGAGCAGCGTCAACGTCCACGAGTGGATGAAGGTCATCTACGGCCTGGCGCTCTCCATCGGCCTGGGCTTTGTCATGGGCTGGGTCCTGTGCAAGCTCGTCTCGATTCTTTTCGTCGCCGCCAACAGGCGACGTGCCAATGTCTTCTTTAAATACGCTCAGATCGCGAGCGCTGCGGCCATGAGCTTTATGCACGGCGCGCAGGATGGACAGAAGTTCATCGGCGTGCTCTTTTTAGGCGTGGCCTTTGCCAGCGGCCAGACGAGCGTCGGCGATGCAGGCATCCCCATCTGGATTATGCTGCTGTGCTCGGCCACTATGGGCATCGGCACCAGCGTGGGCGGCGAGCGCATCATCAAGTCCGTCGGCCAGAGCATGGTTAAGCTCGAGAAGTATCAGGGCTTCTCTGCCGACCTCGCGGGTGCCGCGAACCTGCTGCTTGCCACCCTTACCGGCATCCCTGTGTCCTCCACGCACATCAAGACCTGCGCCATCATGGGCGTCGGTGCCGTCAAGCGCCTCTCGGCCATCAACTTCGGCGTCGTCAAGGACATGATGTTCACCTGGTTCTTCACCTTCCCCGCCTGCGGACTCATCAGCTTTGTCATGGCCAAGCTGTTCATGATGTTCATCTAGTCAAACCGAGCGTCCATCCGGACCGTAATACTTCTCACACCCGTCTTCGCCTCGAAAGGACCCACTCATGGCAAAGAAACCCGATTCGTTCTATTTTGACAACTACGTTGCCTGCGCCGACCTAGCCGTACAGGCTGCCGAGCTGCTCACCAAGATTTTCGAGAACTTCGATCCCGCGAAGATTCACGATATGCTCGACAAGATGCACTTAATCGAGCATGCGGCCGACAAGAAGCACCATGAGCTTGAAGACGCCCTGCTCACGGCCTTTATCACCCCGCTTGAGCGCGAGGACCTGGACCTGATGAGCTGCTCACTCGACACCGTGCTCGACCGTATCGAGGGCGTCGTGCAGCGCGTCTACTTCACCAACATCCAGAGCATCCATCCCGACGCCATCGTCATCGCCCACAAGGTGACTGACGCCTGCCGCGCCATGAAAGACCTGATGGTCGAGCTGCCCAACTACCGCAAGTCCAAGACCCTGCGCGAACTCGTCATCCAGATCA
>DAWBYD010000267.1:0-5753 GCA_052278285.1 Collinsella sp.
ATGTTCGAGCGAACCATCAGCTGCAGCTCGCTGGCCAAAACGTACTCCATCACCGGCTGGCGTCTGGGCTACACCATTGCCCCGGCCCAGATCACCGAGCGCATCAAGAAGGTCCACGACTTCCTCACCGTGGGTGCCGCCGCTCCCCTGCAGGAAGCTGTCGTCACCGCCCTCAACTTCGACGACAGCTATTACCAGGAGGTCCTCGACCTCTACACCGCCAAGCGCGACCTGTTCTGCCAGGGGCTCGATAGCATCGGTCTTGAGCATAACGTGCCGCAGGGCGCCTACTACGTCATGATGGACATCTCTGAGTTTGGCTATGACAGCGACCTCGAATTCTGCGAGGACCTCGCATCCAAGGTGGGCGTGGGCGCCGTGCCCGGCTCGAGCTTCTTCCGCGAGCCCGTCGACCATCTGATTCGTTTCCACTTTGCCAAGCGGGACGAGACGCTTAACGCGGCACTGGAGAACCTCAAGTCGCTACGTGATAAAATCAAGCCGCGCGGGTAAGAACGGCCCGGCAACTAAAGCAACCAAAGAAGCCCCGCACCGCCCGCCACGTTGCGAGGCTTCTTTTTATAGCGCTTTCTTAAATGGTTTAGAGCCCTATACTTTAGTCACGGAGCAACTCGTCCCAGAGAGAGGAATACTATGGCAGAACAGCAGCTTATCGGAGCGCTCGAGGCCGGCGGCACCAAGATGGTCTGCGCCACGGGCTATGCAGACGGTACGGTCCTGGAGCGTGAGCAGATCGCGACCACGACCCCGCAGGAGACCGTTGAGGCCGTCAATGCATGGTTTGCCGACAAGGGCATCGCCGCGCTGGGCATCGGCGCCTTTGGCCCCACCGCAGTCAACCCTGCCTCGCCCCAATACGGCAAGATCCTGGAGACGCCCAAAACGGCATGGCGCTACTTTGACCTGCTGGGCACTATCCAAAACGAGCTCAATATCCCCTGCGGCTACGACACCGACGTCAACGTCGCCTGCCTGGGCGAGGTCACCTTTGGTTGCGCCCAGGGCCTCACTGACGTTGTGTATCTGACCATCGGCACCGGCGTGGGCGCCGGCGTGCTCTCGGGCGGTAAGCTCGTACACGGCATGATGCATCCCGAGGCCGGCCACATCCTGGTCACGCGCGACCCGCGCGACACCATTGGCGAGCACAGCGCCTGCCCCTTCCACGACAATTGCCTCGAGGGTCTCATCGCCGGCCCCGGCGTTAAAAAGCGCTGGGATGGCAAGAGCGCCGGAGACATGGCCGATGACCCGGAGGCCATGGACCTGCTCGCAGGCTATCTGGCACAGGCGCTCATGACCTACACGCTGTGCTACGCGCCGCAAAAGATCATCATCGGTGGCGGCGTGGCCGACCACACCCCCATCGTGCCGCTCGCGCGCAAGAAGTGCGCCGAGATGCTCAACGGTTATATCGTCACGCCCGAGGTCAACGACATCGATACCTATATTGTCAACAACAGCCTTGAGGGCAAGCAGGGCATCATGGGCTGCCTGGCCCTGGGCGCGCAGGCGCTTCAGTAACAGACGCACCCACAGGGCGTGGCGCGCCCGGCAAATCCAACCTACGGAACGACGCCACCACGCCCTATATAAGCCCTCTAATAAAAAAGGCCGCCTAGCACCAAGCATACGTCCTAGGCGGCCTTTTTGGCACATATGAGCGATCGTAGTAGATATCGGAGCACAACGCCCGTTGCCGCTCCACAGCAGTCGATCATCACATCGGTGATCATGCCGGCGCGTCCCGGCACAAAGAGCTGAATCGTCTCGTCGATCGAAGGAATCAGCAGCAGGAACACCGCCGTGGGCAGCAGCACGTCAAAGGTGCGCCGGCCCTCAAAATCAAAGGCGTGCGTTGCCAAGATGCCGAGCACCATATACTCGGTAAAATGCGCGCACTTGCGAACAACAAAGTTGGTCACCCATTCATATGGAAGTCCCACGCCGTGCAGGAAACCGCGGATAGCTTCCATGACCGTTAGGCTCAGCGAGCCCGACCCCGAGCCGGGAACCAGCGAATTGCCCCAGATCAAGAGCGCCATCAGGCAGGTCACGACCGCCCATTTTCGATTGATCTTAACCATGCAGAAGTTATGCCTCCGCGCGGAGCGGCGCGAAGCTGGCGGTACCGCCCTCGATAACGCTCAGGTAGGCACGGCCCGTACGCTTGGCGGTAGAGGACTGCAGGCGCTCGATCTCCTCCTCGAGGATCTGATTGACGCGCTCGTGACGACGGTTTTCCATAATGCCGGCGGCAATAGCCTCGGCCCGCTCGATGCTCTCGCGCGAGATACGGGCAGTATCCTCGGGGAACACAGCGCTGTGACGGCCGACATAGGCGGGGGCAGCAGGCTGAGGGGCAGCGACGGGAGCGGGGGCTGCAACAGGAGCAGGCTCGTCAATCTCATCCAGAATCGCGGTGGCGGCGGCCCACATGTCCTCGTGGCCCGAGTAATCAGCCATGGGGACATCAACCTCGAGTGAGGCATCCGGAAGGTCGCCGGTGTCGATGCGATCTTGGGCATCAATCGATGCGGTGATGGCTGCAGGCTCATCGAGGTCATCGAAATCGATATCCGCGGCACCGGAGATGATAGGCATGCTGGCGAGGTTTACATTGTACGGCGCAGCCTCAGCCGCCTGCTGCTGGGCAGGAGCGCCCCACAGCGAGCTTTCGGCGGCACGGCGGGCGGCAACGGCCTCCTCGTCCGCGGCCATGGCTTCATCAACGTACGAATTGTCGGCAGAAGCGTTCGCGTCCGCCGAGGTAGCACTGTAGGCGTTATTGGCTGCCGCGTTGGCGACAAGTGCCACGAAAGCCGCCGTGCTGCCCGCAGGGGCGGCCTGGGAGCCAGATACGGCGCGTGCCGCGGCGGCGATGTCGTCGCGATTGAAGGAGCCGGTCTGCCCGCCGTTGGTGAGCTCGTCGATGGCGACTTGATAGACGTCGCGCGAGTGTGCAGGGTCGCAGCTCACCGGCGAATCGTCGTCGAGCATACTGTCGATCATGGACCAAGCCTCGGCCTCGTCCATGGCATCTGCGGCTCGAGCGATGGTAGGGACACCATCATCGGTATGACGGCGCTGGAACGCACCAGTCAGGCCGGAAAGGAATGCCGAGGTAGACTGCTCCGACTGAGCCTGAGAAGCAGAAGCGGTAGCATAAGGAGTCGCATCCTGCTGCTGAGCTGGAATCGAGGCGGTCTTGAACTCGCTTTGATGCTGATTGAGATTGGCGGCACCGCCCATGGCATCGGGCTGGAACAGACGCTCTTCACGCTGCGCATGGTACTCGGAGATACCCAGCGAGGCGGCATAGATACCCACGCCCGCCACCGCGCCCACGGCGAAGGGAACCGCACCCGCCACGACCGTCTCGTTCACCGACGAAAACGGTAGCGTCGCGGCATACATAACCACGGGAGCGGCAAGGCCGATCCCGCACGAAAGTCCGGCAAGGACTGCTCGTTGTGTTGCATCAGAAGAAGCCATGAGCTCTCCCCATCTTCCAGCACCCAAATCGCATCATTCAGTTGGCTGCGCGAGAGAAGATGAAGCGGGGCTATGCCCCAAAGCAACGGTATATGGTTCGTTTCATCTGCGTTTTCCGTCGCGAAGCTTAAAAGCTATTATGCGAAACCGCCCTGTCGATTGCAAGCGACGATGTCGGATTGAAACGGGAAACCTGCTGCTTGCCAGTCTTATGGTCGATAACTGGCGCCGAGTGGCGATATAAAAAGGGCCGAGGCGCAAGCCCCGACCCTTCATCGCGCCGGCAATAACGCCGCGTGCGGTTGACGACTTAGAACGTCTGCTCGTAGTCGCTATGCTTTTTGGCCGAACGCACCAGGAACTCCTGGTTGGTGTTGGTGCCCTTGAGGCCCTTGATAAACGATGCGGCCGCGCGCTCGGTATTGTTCATGCCGGCGAGGATGCGACGCAGACCAAAGACAAACGGGCGCATCTGCTCGTCGACCAGCAGGTCCTCGTTGCGCGTACCCGAGGCAACAGGGTCGATGGCCGGGAAAATGCGGCGATCGGCCAGGTCGCGGTCGAGCTTGAGCTCCATGTTGCCGGTACCCTTGAACTCCTCAAAGATGACCTCGTCCATCTTGGAACCGGTATCGATGAGTGCGGAGGCCAGGATGGTGAGCGAGCCACCGTTCTCGATATTGCGGGCTGCACCCAGAAAACGCTTGGGCGGATACAGTGCCGCCGAATCAACGCCGCCCGAAAGGATGCGGCCTGAGGCGGGCGCCGCCAAGTTGTAGGCGCGGGCAAGACGCGTGATGGAGTCGAGCACAACTACAACATCGCCGCCCAGTTCCACGATGCGCTTGGCGCGCTCGATGACGAGCTCTGCCACGCGAGTGTGGTTGTCGGCGGGCATATCGAAGGTCGACGCCACAACCTCGCCCTTGATGGAACGCTGCATATCGGTGACCTCTTCGGGGCGCTCGTCGACGCGCAGGCAGCTGAGGTGCACCTCGGGGTTGTTAATCGAGATAGACTGGCAGATTTTCTTGAGGATCGTCGTCTTGCCGGCCTTAGGCGGGGACACAATCAGACCGCGCTGACCCTTGCCGATCGGCGACACGATGTCGATGGCACGACCGGTAATGGAATCCTTGCCATGCTCCATGCGCAGCGGCTCGTTGGGATAGACCGGGGTGAGGTCGCCGAACTTGGGGCGATTGCGAATCTGCTCAGGATCCATGCCGTTGACGGTCGTGATCTTGGCGAGGCCGGCGCGCTTGTCGCCGCCGCGCGAAGGACGCAGCGAGCCCTCGATGACATCGCCCGTGCGCAGACGCGCGGAACGGATGAGGTATGCGGGCACGAAGGCGTCGTCGTTGGACTTCATGTAGCCATGGGCGTGGATGATGCCGGAGCTGTCTGGGCGAATCTGCAGAATGCCCTTGATATCGCGGAAACCCTCGGCCTTTGCGGCGGTAGTGTAGATCTCCTCGACGAGCTCGGCCTTCTTCTTGCCGGTCGTCTCGATCTCGAACTCCTTGGCCTTCTCGCGCAGCTCGGCGACCTTCATGGCCGCGAGCTCCTCGCGCGAAAGCGTGGGCTCAGTCGGAGCGGCATTGCGCTCCTTATTGCGCTGCTTGCGGTCGCGCTGACGGTTGCGGCGATCGTTGTTACGCTCGTCCTTGCGCTCGTTGCGGTCATTACGCTCGTCGTTGCGCTTGTGCTGACGGCGGTTGGGGCGAGCGCTCTCTTCGGTCTCGACGGGGGCGGTGCCATCGGTTGCGGAGGCGTCTTCGTTAGCCGAAGCATCATCGCTGGCCTCGGCATTGGAATCGCCCTGCGGCTCGGCCTCGGCATGCTGCTCGACGGCCTTGGCCTTAGCGGACTTCTTGCGACCGCGCTTGGGCTTCTCGGACGCAGACTGTTCGACGTCTTGGGGCTCGGCGGCATCAGTCGATGCATCGGCGGTCGTCTCGGCGGAAACCTCGGACGCACCCTTCTTGGCAGCCTTGGCCTTGGACGTGCGCTTAGCAGCAGTACGATGGCTGCGACCAGGACGGACGTCGGCGGGCTCGACATCGGCAGAAACGGCCTCGGAAGTCGTAGCATCCTGGACGGGCGCGTCGGCAGCGGTTGCAGGCTCGGCGGTCGCCGCAGCATCCCGAGCGGCGGCGGCTGCGGCTGCGGCCTTCTCGGCCTCGACGAAAGCCTTGGGCTTGCGACCGCGACGGTGCGGGCGCAAAGCCGGATCG
>DAWBYD010000268.1:0-10217 GCA_052278285.1 Collinsella sp.
GTGTCTGCCCGCAGGAGAACCAGTGCGAGGGCAAGTGCATCCGTGGTAAGAAGTCCGAGCCCGTGGCCATCGGCCAGCTCGAGCGCTTCCTGGGTGATCGCCCCGAGCTCGCCTCCACGCCCAAGATGGCCCCCAAGAACGGCAAGAAGGTCGCCGTCGTCGGCTCCGGCCCGTCCGGCATCACCTGCGCCGGCGAGCTCGCCCGTAACGGCTTTGACGTTACCGTCTTCGAGGCCTTCTTCACCGGCGGCGGCGTGCTGGTCTACGGCATCCCCGAGTTCCGTCTGCCCAAGGCGGTCGTCAAGCGCGAGATTGACGGCCTGGAGGACATGGGCGTCAAGTTTGAGTACAACTCCGTCGTGGGCAACATGGCCACGGCCGAGGAGCTGTTCGAGCAGGGCTTCGACGCCATCTACGTGGCGACCGGCGCTGGCCTGCCCAAGTTCCTCAACGTCCCCGGCGAGAACCTGCCCAACGTCTTCTTCGCAAACGAGTACCTCACCCGCGTGAACCTGATGAAGGCCAACAAGTTCCCCGAGTACGACACCCCCACCAAGCACGGCAAGAACGTCGTTGTCTTTGGCGGCGGCAACGTGGCTATGGACGCCGTCCGTACCGCCAAGCGTCTGGGCGCCGAGCACGCCATCATCGCTTACCGCCGTACCGAGGACGAGATGCCCTGCCGTCGTGCCGAGCTGCACCACGCCAAGGCCGAGGGCGTCGAGGTTCTGCCGCTCGTTTCCCCGCTCGAGTTTGTCGCTGGCGAAGACGGCTCCGTGTGCGCCGTCAAGGTCCAGAAGATGGAGCTCGGCGAGCCCGACGAGTCCGGCCGTCGTCGCCCGGTACCCATCGAGGGCGCCATCGAGGAGATTCCCTGCGACGTCGCAATCTCGGCTATCGGTACCAACGCCAACCCCTTCGCAAAGAAGATCGGCGGCAAGATGGAGCTCAACAAGTGGGGCTACATCGTCGCCGACGAGGAGACCGGCCAGACCACCGATCCCCGCATCTGGGCTGGCGGCGACATCGTCACCGGTGCCGCTACGGTCATTCTGGCGATGGGCGCCGGCAAGAAGGCCGCCGCTTCCATCACCAAGAGCCTGCTGGGCGAGTAATCACCCTCAGCGCTAGCCATTAAACGGCAAAGTCCCCGTCGAGCACACGCCCGGCGGGGACTTTTTCTATGCCGGCCGCCCAAACCACCACGATGGGGACAGGCACCTTTGCGGTGGTTTAGGGCCTGACCGGCCAGTTTGTCTCGATCTGTAACAGTTAGACCCTGTTGAGCCTCGTAGTTGTTACAGATCGAGATATTGTGCGAACATCCGCCTGTTCATCTCAATCTGTAACACCTGGAGCCGTTTTGGGCAGCTTGGTGTTACAGATTGAGATTTTGCATAAGCCGAGGACGGACGCCGTCACCAAAACCTAGCGCTTGCAGCGCTTGGTCGCGGCGACACCGGCGGCGGCAACGGCTGCACCGGCGATACCCAGGGCGGCGACCGTCATCGCGGTGGCATCGCCCGTGGCAGCCAGGACGGCGTGGGATTTCTTGGCCGGCGTGGTTTTCTCAACCGTCTTGGCCACCGTGGTGGTTGCGGCAGGCTTGATCTCCGGTTTCCGCTCGAGCTTGGTATCGGGCTTAACCTCGGGCTTCATCTCGGGCTGCGGCGCCGGCATCTCCGGGTCGACCGGGACCGGCTTAGCCTCGGGCGTAAACGTCAGGTCGGTGATTAGCCATAGCGTACGGAACAAGCCGGGAACAGGCGCATGCTCGCTTGCCTTATCCACCCGATAACCGCACTCCACGCCATTGACCATCAGTTTAATGTTAGACGTAAAGAAGAAATCCCACGCCGGCTTAAAGTACAGGCCATAGCGATAGGTCACACCAGATTTAAAAGCGTCGATGTGGTTGGTGATTTTCCGGTCCCAGAATATATCGGAGTTCACTTCGCTACCATCGCTGCCCGTCCAGAACTCGCACTGAAGAATGGAGTTCGAGCCCGCCGGAGTGTCTGCCGTAAAGTCCGGTTTATCGCCCGCCCTAAAGATGGTGGTGGCGTCGTCAATCTCGATAACGTCGATAGTTTGCCAATCATCAACCGGCTGCTCGCACAGCATATTGGCCGCATTGGGCGCAAACGCGCCATCGACGGTCTTATCTGTCACGTCGGTCACACCATGCGGCGTAATGGCGTCGTTTGCCGGCGCGGCGGCGTTGTCGCTGGGAATGTTTTGTTCAGCGGGTGCCGCATTGTTAGACTCATCGGCGGCGTCAGCCGGAGTCGTCTGCTGAGGTTCGGCGACAGTTTGTGCCGCCGGAGCAACGTCGGTTGCAGGCGTGGTCGCCGGAGCCGCACCCTCCGCAACCGCCGGCGTCACCAGAGCCGCGGCAACCTCGCCCGTCGCGGCGGCGGAATCCGCGCACTCGGTCGCGAGCGCCACGCTCGGCAGCGGTAGCTGGACGATCATGAGTGCGCACGCACCGACGCTGGCAATCTTCACGCCCACGCAACGCCAAGTACCGTGAACGAGCGAGCAAGCGCGCTCGCGCTGGGTTTGCTTATCAAAGTGGCTTCCGTTCATAACGGCCTCCCTAATCGAAGGATTAACGCCACTACAAAGGCGCCTGTCCCTTTGCGGTGGTCCTGTACAATCAAGATGCGCCAAATGGCCCCGTACGCCTAGGTTCGTACATGCGAGCCCAGGCTGCTACCTACGGAAATACAAAAAGCTGCCGCGAAGACACTTATGCCCACACAGCGGCTGAAAATGGCTGTGAAAGCTACTGCTAGCGGCTGCGGCGCTTGGACGCGACGAAGCCGGCGCCGATGACGGACGCACCGGCGAGGCCGAGTGCGGCTGCCGCCGTCGCGGCGTTGTCGCCCGTGGCGGCCAGAGTGCCCACGGACTTCTGAGCCGCAACTGCCTTCGCGGCCGGCTTGGAGGCAGCAGCCGTGGAACTCGCCTGAGTCGGCGTCACGGACGGCGTGCCCGTCTCACTTCCACCGCCTGGCTGCGGCGCAGGAGCCGGGGTGGGCTCAGGCTGCGGCGTGGGCTCGGGCGCGGGATCGGGCTGCGGCGTGGGTTCGGGCTCGGCCGCATCCCCGTAGCTGATCACCACGTTGCGGGCGACCTCGTTGGAGGTCTTAATATCCTGGATAGTGGACGACCCGGCGGTGCCGATGACGAGTCCGTTTCCGGCGGTGTCGTAGTCAAGTCCGTTTCCGGCAGTTTCTCGCACGGTGCCGCCGGCGGGAGTCGTAATCACCGACCCGTACATGATATCGAGTGCGGGATTCATAGACGGTCCCCCGCCCGTGGTCTTTCGGTTGACAACATAGATCCCCGCTGTCAGGCCCGACGCCTCAACATTCGATTTGAAAATCCTAATCTGGGGCCTTTCCAGATCGTCATATCCTGCGGCGATGATTCCGTAGTCCTCTCGACGAGGCCCAAGGTTGGGTTCGCTCACATTTCCGCCAGTACGCACTGTGAGGTTCGATTTTTGGACAAGCATCCACGTCGAACCGCCCTCCGCCTGCGCGTCAATGCCCCTCGAAGACAGCACCGCATCGCCGGCAAGTATCTCGACATCAGCTCCGTTGACGATCTGCAAGAGCGTGTTCTTGTTGATGCCAAGCGTATGGATGCCTGCAGAATAATACGGGCCGTCCGCCGTCTTAATTGCAACCTTGGCGCCATCGATCGTGACGTCGCCCCCGTGCACGGAGACATAATCCGGTTCTTCCTGACCGCTTTCCCGAGCAACGCGACCGCCTGGCTTCCCATCGGCAAAGATGCCATAGGCGCTTTGCGGCGGCCGGTGTAGTCCATCCGCCTTCTTTGCCTCTATTTTAACGTCGGCGCCCTTGTCGATTTTCACGTTGCCCGATTTCGCGCGAATACCGTTTGAGCAATAAAAGCTACCCGTAGATATCACGTTAACACTGGATCAACTTATAGTGATGTCTCCATTCGTCACACCATCGCCCGACGCAGTAAGCACATTATCCTGAGCCGTCGCGTTGAGGGTCCCCTCCCCCGTGATGGCGAGATTGCCGTCCTTGACCTCGATGGCGCTCTGCCTGGCATCGGCCGTTACGGTGTTGATGCCTGTAACGTCGATGTTGAGGTTACCCTTGGCGCCGATGGAGCCGCCATCGTAGCCGTTGAGCTTCATGTCGTTAGCGCCATCCCAGGACCAGGTTCCCGCCTCGTCGCCGGCAGCGGTGCCCGCGTCGTACTGCGTGCCGCCGACGTTGACCCACTCGGCGGCGAGCGCCACGCTCGGCAGCAACAGCTGGCCGGCCATGAGCACACAGGCCCCAGCGCAAGCAAGTTTTGCCCCCACGCGGCGCCACGTTCCATGAGAGAGTGAGCACGCGCGGCCGTGGTCGATTAGGTTGTCATGGATTTGCTTTCGCATGTGAGCCTCCTTGTCGTAAGGGGTGCTTCTGTAACACCATGTTACGGGAAGATAGCCGGATCCCGGGGCACAAATTCTCAAGTGGCGCATCTGCCAGCGCAGAAGGCGACAAGCGCGCAATCGCCGAGGGGGGGTCTTCGCTTTCCAAAGGCCCGCACATGCCATCCTGGTCTACAACCGAGGAAACGGTTATTCCGTCCACCCAAAGGACCGTTCTTGAACCTGAGTAAGACTAAAATCAACGCGCTTCTGGCACTCGCACTGTTTACCTTCGCCTTCCTTGCTGCCGAGTTTTGCTTCGATATCAATATCGGGCTACTCGCCGGCGCCGAGCGCGTTGTGCTCGCACAGGGCTTTATTCTGGGTGCGAGCGTGCTCGGCTTTATCGGATACGCGCCGCTGCTCGGGCTCGCGCAGCGCAAAGGCCACTCACTGGCAGCCGTCAACGCCGCCGCCGTCCCTATCGTCATCCCGGGATTGGCCCAGATCCAGTTCCCCACGGGTCCGCTTACCCTCGAGATTCTGGGCCGCATCGCATTCTTTGGGCTCGGACTGTTAGGCGCCGCAACGCACCACGCCTTTTCGTTGGCATTCCAAGATGGCCCCAAACTCGCCACTGGAGCGGGAGCAGCCTATGCCGCCGGCATCGTCTTTGATCTTGCCGAGCGCCGCTACATGGGACTTGTCATGCTCGGCATCGCCGTACTCTCGACCATTTCCATCCTGACCGTGGAGGCCGGGGCCGATCCCAACCTAGGCCTTGTCGTCTTTTACCTGAGCTCAGGCTTTTTTGTCACGTTCTTCACCGCAACGTTTACTCAGCTGGCACCGCGCATGCATGCGCCCGCCCTTTGGGCTGGCATGGGCCGCGCCGCCAACAATGTATGCGCTTTCACCACATCGGGCATCTCACTTGCTCTCGTGACCTCGGATAACGTTGCCCTCATTATGATCGGCGCGCTCGTTTTGCTCGTCGCCGCCTGTGCGGTATTCGTGGCAGCCAGCCTGTTCCGCCTACCCCAAACCGAGCAGGAGCGCGAGCGCGAGCAGCTGGTAGAAGAAGCACTCGCCGCCCCCACCATCGAGGATCAGCGTCAGGCCTTCATCACCGATCACGCTCTCACCCCGCGCGAAGTCGACGTGCTCATAGCCGTGACCCAGGATGAACGCCCGCTCAAGCAGGTTGCCGAGGAACTCGGTATCTCGATGCGTATGGTACAGCGCCACCTGAGCTCCATCTACCAAAAGACCGACACGCAAACGCGCGCCGGTCTCACCAAAGCCTTCCCCTCGGCCTAAAACAAAAACCGCTACAACGGGGCCTGTCCCCTTTGTAGCGGTTTGAGCGGAGCAGAAGGTCACTCTGCCAGTTTGTCTCAATCTGTAACAGATAGGTCCCTAAAAGCAAGCTTATTGTTACAGATCGAGACAGCTAAAGGACATGAAGAGATCCTTCGCAGCAACAACCCCTTAGCAAAGCGATGCCACATATCGGCCGAAGCCTGGCAGCGCAAATTCAAAACGTCCTTGCAGAGGTTCTTCAATTACCCCCGCCTCTACCAGACGCTTTTTATACGTTGAAATCGAACCGGAACTTTTCTTAAGCCTCGCTGCCAGCTCTTGCCTGGTTGTTGTCCCAACCGGATTCATTGCACGAAGAAAATCCAGGTCCCCTCGTGAAAGTTCCGCCGCTGTTGAAGCGAAAACTCGCGATTCCAGCTCCTCTTGCGCAAGTTTCGCGCCTCGTTCGACATCCTCAATAGAAACCTCGGAGGCCTGGCGCGAAGCATTCCATGCCCGATACCCCACCAACTGGAACATAAACGGAAAGCCATCGATCGCCTTGGCAGCGAGGTCGATCGCCTCATCAGAAATCGTCTTACCGCCGTCCTCAATCGTTAGTCGAAACGCTTCTTTTACCTCAGTCGGTGAAATTGATCCCAGCGAATGTTGAGCCGCACGACGAAGAAACGATGTCGATTTCCCCGTCAGCAGCGCCAGCACGCGAAACGGCAGTCCCGCCATAAGCAAAGCCACCTTTTTATTCTCGCTTACAAAGTGCTGGTAGGTAGTAACAAGCTCCGTCATTTGCGCAAATGATGCATCCACTTCGTCAACGGCGATAAGCACCCCGGTGTCAGTCGCTTCAAGCTGAGCAAACAAAGCGTTCATCTTAGTACGCCAGTTAGCGCCCTCAAATTCAATATCGATGTTTTCCCAGCTCATGCTTCCTACGGGGGCAATTCCGACACTGTTCACACGCCTAGAAGCGGGCTTTTCGATCAGATGGGCAGCTGATTCGTTGAGGCGCTGCAAAATGTCTTCGAGCATCCCCTCCGAGGCCGTCACATTCGCTGTAATCCAACCCTCTTGCTGGGCGCGATACGACAGATATGCCAAAAGCGCCGTTTTACCTGTACCACGCGCACCATAGAAAACCGAGCAAAGATTGGGATCGGAATCGTCATTTTCAAACGCCAGCACCATATCATCGATGATTTGCTCACGGCCGGCCATATACGCCGGTACACGTCCGAACATCGGCGTGAATGGATTTGCCTGCCTGTACGCCGTCGGTGCCGCCATAAAGCCTCCCTTGAACTCATACAACTTAATTATGCCCCTACAATCTTTAAGTATTGTAAGTATTTTTGAGTTTTTTGAGCACCCTTGAGTTCTTTGAGCGATTGGCCCCCGGCAGAACCAGTTGATTTTCTCTGCCTAAAACAAAAACCACCACAAAGGTGCTGTCCCCTGTGGTGGTTTTGGTCGGTTAGCCTTCGAGCTGCGCTACTTTGTAGCGGTAGGCTGCGGCAATAACGTCTTTGCAACCCTCGCGGCCCAGCTTGGCGCGGTTGACTACGATATCCTTACCGCTCGTCATCTTCCATTTGCCGGCACTGTAGCGCTTATAGAACGCCTCGCGCGCCTTCTGCTGCTGCTTGACCAGCTTGGCGCCCTTCTTTTTGTTGAGGCCGCGCTTCTTGCGCACGATCTCGACGCGATCCTCAAAGGGCGCGGTCACCAGCACGGCAATGTGATTGGGATTGTTGCGCAGCAGGTAATCGGACAGACGGCCTTCGATAATGCAGCTCTCGGTCTCGCCCAGATCCAAAATCACCTGGCTCATCTTTTGGAACAACTTATCCGAGTACGAACGCGCATCGTAGCGGTCGGGCAGAAACGCCATGTTCTCCACGGCCAGACGCTCGTCGTAAGCGGCCATCTTGTCGAGCGACTCGCCCGTGCGCAGCGACGCACGCACCAGCAGCTCGTTATCGTACAGTGGAATCCCCAACTCGTCGGCAAGCATGCGACCAATCTCGTGGCCCTCGGCGCCAAAGTCGCGCGCGATGGTAATGACCACAGGATTCTTCTTATTCTCCAGATCGCTCATCGCGATTCCTTTCTAGCAAATGAGAAATAGGCGATTCCTGATTCCCATTTTGTCACTTACGACCGTCCTGGTTTCCCAAGTGCGGCAGATTGCCCCGAAAGAGGAGCGCCGCGTACTAAATGTACGCAAGCGACGATTGAGGGGCAAGGTGCCGTGCTTGGGGAAGCAGGACTATGCGGCCACAATACGACGTTGATACGCTCGGACCAGCAGCGAGATGCCAAAGTTGAGCACAAAGTACATCGCAAACACCAGGCCGTAGAGCATAAGCACCTGCGACAGGTCGATCGCGTGGGCCATCACGACGTTTGCCGTGTACATGAGCTCGGCCACGTTAATGCCCGAAAGATACGAGCTGTCCTTGATGACAGTCGTGCACTGGCTAAACAGCGCCGGAATGATCGTCTTAAACGTCTGCGGCAGAATGATGTAGCGCATGGTGGCAAAGAAGCCAAAGCCTTGGCTCTGCGCTGCCTCAAACTGGCCGCGCGGAATCGAGTTGAGGCCGCCGCGCACAATCTCGGCCATAACGGCGCTGGTAAACAGCGTAAAGGCGATGGTCGAAATCACAATGTCCAAACCCTGCACCTTAAAGTAGATAAACAGGATCCACAGCAGGTTCGGCGTGCAGCGGAACAGCTCGATATAGGCGCTCACCAAAATACGGAACGGGCGGGGCGCATAGCTCTTAACGAGCGCCAGCACCGTGCCAAAGATGAGCGAGAAAAAGATCGACAGCGCCGAGATCTCGATGGTCTTAACAAAGCCGCCCCAGATGTAGAGCAGGTTGGTCGCGTTGAAGATTTCCATGCGCTAGGCCTCCTCTACGTTGTCGAGCCCCAGCTCGGCCAGGCTCACGCCGCGCGGACGCTCCTTGGAGCGGCGCTCGAGCCACTGCACCAGCATGGCGAGCGGAAAGCAGATGATGAAGTACATAAGGCAGCAGACGATGTACCCCTGCAGGTAGCCGTACAGACTCACAAAGTTGTCGGAACGGTACATAAGGTCGCCGCCGGCCACAAGCGCCAACACCGACGTGTTCTTGACCAGGTTGAGCGCCTGGTTACACAGCGGCGGCAGAATGATCTTGAATGTCTGGGGCAGCACGATGTACCAGTATGCCTGCGCACGGGTGAAGCCCTGGCTCTGGGCCGCCTCCATCTGACCGCGCGGAACCGCCTCGATACCAGTGCGGATGACCTCCGAAATGTAGGCCGCGTGATACAGGCCCACACCCAAGAAGCCCAGCACGAACGGCGCGATGCGCACCGGCTGGTCGGCACCAGTTATGGCCTGCAAAAACTGCGGACCGGCCATGTACATAAAGAGCACCTGTACGGGCAACGGGGTGTTCTGGTAAAACTCCACGTACACGCGGCTTATGACGCGCAGCACGCGCGAGCGAGTGGTAGAGAACACACCCAGCAGCGTGCCCAGTACCAGAGACAGCAGCAGACCGGCAACGACCACCTGCAGCGTCACGCCAAAGCCCTCCCAGAAGGGCCCCATGTTTTGAAATGTCGTCGACCAACGGTCGGCGTCAAATAATCCTTCGAGCATTTGATTCCTTCCTTGGACGATGCGCCTATACGAGACCCCAGGTCTTGACCTCTTGGTCGAGCCAGCCATCGGCCAGGCGATCGCAAATCACCTGATCGACCACGGCCGAAAGGTCGCAGCCCTTCTTGGTCGCCACGCCGTAGCCCTGCTCGCCAAACTTGACCTCGGGCTGCAGCAGCTCAACGGTCTCGTTCATGTAACCGGCCAGCGTGGAGCGGTCCATGGCAAAGACGTCGATATTGCCGGCGTCGAGCGAACTCTTGATGATGGGGTAGCCGCTAAAGGCCCTAAACTCGGGCTTGCAGCTAAAGCCGTTGTCCTTGATCATCTGCTCGATCAGGCTCTGCGTGGTAGCACCCTGGCTCACGCCAATGACCTTGCCGTCCAGATCCTCAATCGAAGTAAAGCCCGAACGCTTCTTGACCATGAGTCCCACGTAGTCGGTGCGGTACGGCGTCGAGAAATCCCAGCTCTTCTTGCGCTCGTCGGTGATGGTGTAGGTCGCCGCGACCACGTCAAGTTGGCCGTTGTCGATCAGCGGGCCGCGCGTCTTGGGCGTTACGTCGGTAAACTCGACAAGCTCCTGGGCGCGGGCCTCCTTGTAGCTCACGCCAAAGACGGCAGCGGCGATCTGGTAGCACAAATCGACTTCCATGCCCTCAAAGCGGCCCTTGGCGGTGTCGTAATAGCCGTAGCCGGGAACGTCCTTCTTAACGCCGGCATTCAGATGGCCACGCGACTTGATGGCCGCAAGCTTAGACCCCTTGTCGGAGCCCTCGCCGCCGGTGGAGTTGCCGCAACCGGTAAGCGCGGTCCCCGTCAGCGCGA